>NZ_FRDJ01000003.1 GCF_900143265.1 Fervidobacterium gondwanense DSM 13020
TTTTGGAAAAGAAAGGGAAGTAAGAATTTTTTGAAAAAATAAGAAAAAACGTATTTCAGGAGGCTAATCAAAAATATTTCTTTGAAGAGGAGGTGGAACGGATGAAAAGGTTGATTTTTGTTTTTGGCATAGTATTAACAATGCTTGTGCTTTTCAGTTGTAATCCTTTGAATCTTTTTGAACCAAGAACATCGAAAGTTTCTGTCGTCTTATCATCTGGTATTGAGGAAAGTGGAGATACAGTCAAACCTCAAAAATTCAGCGGAGTGGAAATCCTTGGTACCCAGTCAAGGCAAGAAGCACCATGGGTTAAGAACATCGAGCACCTTTACGTGAAAGTCTCCAAGTTCTCGTATAGATACTCAACAAACCCAGGTGAGAACAAGTGGGCTACACCTACGGCTGTGGACAAAGTTGTTGACCTTACAATGCTTGACGCTACTGAGCTGAGCTGGTTAACATTTGACGTGCCAAAGGGTTCTGTTATATTAGCTCTTGGATTTGAAATCACCGAGGCAACGGTTACTGTAAATGATACAGACTATCCAGTTGAAATTCCAGCCGAAAGAAAAAGGATAGTTCTCAAGAACTTGAACTGGCAAGTTGTCAACGATGAATCCCAAATTGTCCTCAGCATTGACTGGACAAGGAGCATTGTAAAAGCATCTGGCGGAGATTATATGCTTGTTCCAAGGATTGCTTACAGATGGAGAGGTACATTGAAACAGTTGTGGGCAATCTATGGAGATGTGAAAATTAACGACTCAACCCCAACGGAACCTTTGTTGATAGGATTGTACGAAGGAACCGATACATCGGCAACACCTGTTGTGTTGAAGATGATTCCGACAAGAAATGAAGGAAAGTTCTACCTCGGAAAGCATGAAAAAGGTACTTATACGGCTGTTGTTTGGTATATTGATTTTACTTACGAAGGAACAGATGTCACTTTCACAGTTAATGAGGCGACATCGACGACGTTTGAGCATGGGGATGATACTGCATACACGGAACTCCATCTGACAATCAAGAAATAAAAAATGCAAAAATTAAAGCCCAGCGCACATATCGCTGGGCTTTTTATTTTTAAATTTACACTCACTCTTCGCTTAGAAGTATATTTTTGAGTTTCTTATAGTACACAGCAAACAAGACTGCCAATGCAATTCCTGAGCCAGTTAAGAGTAGCCAATTTAAAACCATCTTAATTCCTTCAAGTTTAGCCCTCATTATGATTAAGTTCAGCGGGAAGATGATGCCAAACGCAAGGCCGAGGGTTATTCCTTCTATTAGGAACGTCGCACCAACCGAGAACGGCTGGTTCTTCGCCTTACCTGGACTTTTGATACTGTAGTAAGAACCTATCAATGCACTGAGCATGAATAAAAGCACAGATATGGCTACGTAAATCAGAGATTGAACTGAGAATTTTCTGATTATCGATGCGATGATAGTGATAGCTACAAACACCGAGATGTTAATGAATACAGGTATGATGAGCTTTGGCAATATGAGGTTCTTAGGCCTAATTGGGAATGCCTTGACTACAGATTTGTATTGGATTTCGTTCGATGTCAGTATACCTGCTTCTATTGCACAATAAAGCACAGCTATTACGATGTATGGCGTGAGCGCACTTATTGAAGAGCTCGATGTGAAGAACATGAAAAGTGAAAAGATTGCAGGGTAGAGAATCAAGAAGATGAACTGCTCATTTCTGACAAGTAATTTAGTATCTTTCCAAAGTACACCGCCCATTCTGGAAGAGTAAGAGCTCTTTTTGAAATATTCTTTTTTCTCTTTACTCTTTTTGCGTATATTCTCAAATCCGACCTTTCCTGCCAACTTCCAAAATAGGAATAGAGAGCCTACAGAAAGAATGCCAACTGCGAGTACGATTGAGAAGTTTTCAGAATATGACCATGTTAGGACGTTGTATTTGGAATTTGCAAAAGATAGTAATTTTACTATATTCTGGTTCTCACCTAAAGTTGAAAAGTCCACGTCTTGCAAACTCACAAAAACAAGGTATATGAATACGAGCAACAGTATCATCACCGTGTTAAGTATTCTGAGATACCTCTTCGATGTTACCCCACCAAAGAGAACTGCAAATAGGGCAGAGACACTTGAGAGAAATATTAAATGGAGCAACGTTTGGAGTATGAAAGCCAAGACATTCTGTTTAACTGCGATACCATATGCCAGGGCTGACGCTACAAAAAAACCAAGCGTGAAGGCTTGACTAGAAAGAGTGACAAGTAAATAGTACAGAGTGATTACGTTCCTTCTTATCGGTAAAGTGAGGAGGAATTCCACATCTTCGTTTCTCGAGAATGCGTACATCCCTGTTCCAACAAACCCTACGACGTAGAAGAGCGAGAACATCGATATCGTTAGAAAATAGAAAGCCTTAGCAACATCAGGAAATGCTGATAGTGCTTTGTAAATCTGATAATTTGATAAATAAATAAATATAGCCATTGGAAGAGTGGAAAATAGAAGGAGAATGATATATCTTGACCCTTGGCTTCTTGACGTGTTAGATTCCTTTCTTTTTGATTTTCGTTGTGCATTTTGCTGCATAAGGTTAAGTCCAACGTATCTGAACAATATACTCAATTCTCGCATATGTTTCACCTTCGCTCGCTACGAAATCAGAGGTTTTCAACAATTTCTTGTATATCGTCAGTGGCGGTGAGCGATAGGAAGATATCTTCCAATGACTTGCCGTAGCTCTCTTTCAGTTCCGCGACAGAACTTTCGGCGATTACTTGCCCTTTGTTTATTATCGCAACTCTATCGCACATCTTTTCGGCTATTTCAAGTATGTGTGTTGTCATGAAGATTGTCATTCCTTCACTCGCGTATTTTCTAAGCAGTTCTTTAAGTATTCGAGCACTCTTTGCGTCAAGACCTACAGTTGGTTCATCTAAAAACAGCACTTCTGGTTTTCTCATCAAAACAGAGATGAGCATGAGTTTTTGCTTCATACCGTGCGACATTTCGCCGACAAGTTTTGAAAGATAATCTACCCCGAACGCACCGCATAGCTCATCTATCCTTTCTTCGAGCTGCTTTTTGTCTAATCGATATATCGCAATTATGAAATCAAGGAACTCGTATCCTTTGAGATGTTCGTAAATCTTCGGTTCATCTGGCACAATACCGATTCTCCGCTTTATCTCAACATCATAATCCTTCATATCAAGTCCAAGTATTTCCACTTTACCACTTGTTGGCTTGAGTGTTCCAGTGAGCATCTTTATAGTAGTTGTCTTACCTGCACCATTAGGACCAAGGAAACCAAATATCTCGCCATGTTTGACCTGAAGATTTACACCATCTACAGCGGTGAAATCCCCGAACTTTTTTACAAGACCAGCAGCACGTATTGCTAACCCGGACATATAGTATTTGTACCCCCTTATGTGCGAAATATTAAGTTAATAAAATTCTACCTCAAAAGGTCAGAATGTCAAATTAAAAAAATCACATAGTATATTGTGTGAGATTTTAAAATTCGTTTTGCACATTACTGCATCTCCTCAAGTATTCTTAGATCTTGTCCTACTATTACTACACTTCCTGGAATTATCTTCTTATAGCTCTCCAAGGTTCTCAACAGTTGGTAGAATTCACTATCTCGTGCGAATGACTCAGCATAGATTTGTGTTGCACTGGCTTCACCTGTTCCTTTTATCTTTTCTGCTTCGCTTATTGCTTGTGCCTTAATTATTGTTGCCTGCTTCTCGGCTTCCGCCCTAATCCTCTGAGCTTCTTTTTGTCCTTCTGCTCTGATAAGTTCGGCTATGCTCTGCCTTTCCGACTTCATTCTCTCAAAAACCGCTTGCTGGTTTTCTTTTGGAAGGTCTGTGTGTTTAATTCGCACGTCCAATACTTCAATGCCAAATTCGGAGAGGTTCTTTCGGGCAAAATTAGTTATAGCCGACAAGTACTGCCTTTCGCCCGTCACTATATCGTCGAAATTGAGCTTCGCGAGTATGTTCCTCAGGCCAGAGTAGATAACATCGTCTATTCTTGATAGTGCTAAGTTTGGTGTTTTGACCGATTCGATGAATTTCTTGGGGTCTGAGATCTTCCATATCGCATATGAATCTACAAGCATTGTTTTCTTATCGAGCGATATTATCTTTTCAACAGGAATATCGTAGATGTAGTATCTTTTACTCAGCCTAACGACGTTGTCGATGAATGGAGAACGAAAGTATATGCCTGGTTCGGAAATAACGCGTCTTATCTCTCCAAATCGCAACACTATGGCATATTGAGTTTGATCTACGATGAACAGCGATAAAGCTGCCAGAATTAATATCACTACTGCGAAAATGCTTACAGAAATTATTGTCGTAATCCTTTTCATTTTGAACCACCACCTAACAGGTTGTCGAGATTGAGGAACGTGATTTTTTGAGAATCATCCAATGTTATTATAGTTCTCGCTTTTGGCAATACCTGTTCGAGTGTTTCTATTCTGAGCCTTGTTTCTGTGATTTTTGGAGCTTTCTTGTACTCGTTGAGGATGCTCAAGAATCTTTGTGTTTCACCGGTGGCTTGGAGAATCTTCTCTTGTGCATATGCTTCCGCTTCAAGGATTATCTTCTTAGCCTCACCTTCGACCTTAGGAATGAGGTTGTTTGCGTATTTTAAAGCTTCGTTGATGTATCTTTCCTTATCTTGCTTGGCGTTGTTTACATCATCGAAAGCAGAAATCACTGGAGCAGGCGGAACAACTTCCTGGAGCAGTACATTAATCACATAGATTCCTACGTCATAACTGTCGAGAAGTTTTTGGACTATTTCTCGGACCTCCGAAGAGACTGTATCCCTTTCAGCAGTCAATATTTCATCAACGGTCCTTCTTGCGATGCGCTCTCTTAACGCGGATTCTGTAGAGAATTTGACAAGCGCTTCAGGATTATCAACCTTGAATGCGAATTTGATAGGATCACTTACTCGGAACTGAACTACTGCCTCAACTGAGACAATATTTCCATCTTCTGTTAGAGCCAGGGCTTCTTCCTCTTCGCTGGCATATTGACCTGGTCTCACCGTTCTGAATCCAATTTCCTGTTTCCTCACAGTCTGAACGTCGACTATGACGTGCGACTGGAATGGATAAGGTGCGTGTGCGTGTATACCAGGTCCTGTGGTATGTGAGTACTTTCCAAAGGTCTTGATTAAAGCAACTTCTGAAGGACCAACTTGATAGACCCCCGTACCAAAATAAATAACTACAAGTACGATTAAAATAGTTAGCAAGATAGTACTTCTTTTGGTGCTCATGTTTGTCACCTCTCTATTTGTATGTTCAAAATCATTATACCACGCATTTGGAAAAAAGCAGGTGTGAAAGACTCTTGAAGAACGCTCAGAAATTCTTATTGCCGTTCTTCAATTTGAGCAGAACGAACATGAACGGTGCACCTATGAGGGAGGTGATTATTCCAACAGGGATTTCAACGGGGTTGAGCAATGTACGGGCTAATGTATCGCAGATTGACATGAGCATGCCACCTAAGAGAATGGTAGCAACGATGTTGTTCCTGTGTTTCGGACCAGCTAACGTTCGTGCCATGTGCGGGACTATCAATCCAACAAATCCTATAATTCCTGTTTTTGAAACGAAAGCTGCGGTAACGAACGCACCAAGCAAGTAAAAGAGCCATTTTAGAAGCTCAACATTGACTCCCAAACTCTTCGCTTCTTTCTCGCCAAGTACCATTGCATCGAGCTGTCTGCTCATCATCATCGATAGTACGGCAAGAGTTGTTAAAGAAATTGCTGGTAGCACAATATCAGTAAATGTGATTCCGGAAAAAGAACCAAAAAGCCAGACGTGGCCTGTTACGAGTGATCTATTCGCTATATTCAAAAGGAGCATGCTCCCTGCCGAGAACATAGTGCTCACGAGTACACCGCTTAGGACTAAATGTACGGTAGGGACTATGTTGCCCTTTCTCGCAAGTGCTATAGCCAGCATAGATGCTACTACTGCGAATATGAAACTCATTGTTGGTATACTCACGTGAGCGATAGAGTTGACAATGAAGTATATGCCTAAAAGAGCACCGAAACTTGCACCAGCAGACGTTCCGATAAGATATGGGTCAACAAGTGGGTTTTTCATTATCGCTTGAAATATGTTACCTACAAGTGCCAGTGCTGAACCTGTGAGCGTTGCCATTAAGACCCTCGGAAGTCTTAAGTGCCAGAGCATGTAGCTTTCTGGAGAGTCTGAGTTTATTAATTTTATGGCTTTGATTGGGCTAACATATACCGTCCCAAAAGAGATATTGATGAGAAAAACAAATAAGAAAAGGACAGGGAGAAGATATCTCCCTGTCTTGATTAAGAGAACCCTTAACTTAGTCAATATTATTTTCCTCCGTAGAAGAAGTTGTAGAATATATCCAAGTATTTAAAAACATGAGGTGCTGCCTGACTAATTTCGTCTCCGTCAATTACAAAGACCTTTCCATTCTTAACTGCTTTCAGGTTTTTCATTATTGAATGGTTCTTCACTGTTTTTTCAATTTCTTTTGGATCTCCATAACCGCCAATGACAATAACATCAGGATCTTGTTTAACAAGCCATTCCCAGCTGACTGAAAGCCAGCCGTTGTTTCCTGAATAAGGAGCCGCTATGTTCCTTCCACCAGCGATAACGATGAGCTCGTTCACATATGAACCAGTACCAGCGGTCCAGAGCTCTTTGGCTTTTTCATCTGGAATTGTTATCGTGAAGAATACAGTTGGCCTGTTTTCTAATGGTATTTTTGATGTCTTTTGTCCCATTTCAGCCATCTTGTCTCTTAACTCTTGTGATATTTTGTCAGCTTTAGCCTTAATGTTAAAAACTGCGCCGAGTTGTCCAACGGCCTTTATGATATCAGTCAATGTGTTTGCATTGAGAACGTATGCAGTAAGATTTGCTTTCTCAAGTTTCTCAACTTCTGGAAATTGGAATCCGCCAAATGTGAACACAATATCTGGTTTTAGCGAGTAAATCTTTTCAATGTTCAGTGGTACCATGTTTCCGATGTTTTCAGCCTTTCTGTAATTATCCCATGCTGTGACTCCAACTATTCTGTTTTCAAGTCCAAGGGCCTGCAAGTATCTTGTTGCGCTCGGTGCTGCGGATACTACCCTTCTTGGTGGCATCGGGATGTTAACGATACGTCCAGCATCGTCTACGACTGCTATCGCTAAGGATAAGACAGTGCTTAAGAGTACAAAAAGTGCTAAAAACCTTCTCAGTGTTCCAGACCTAAACATAGCAAAACCCTCCCTCTTTGCAAAAATTTGTTGCCATCCCCAGGCGTCGTGGTGGATGGCATACCTTCCTCTACACATCAGGTCTCCCGACTTGTGGATCATCCTACTCCCTGCGCCTTCCCAGCCTTTTAAGAATTAGCCAGTGGCACTTTGCAGGTTTCGTCCCCACTTACGGTGGCGGCCCCGTGCCGGATTTTCACCGGTCTTCCCTTGAGTGTGTAAAGGGAGGTTATTCTTATTTCGTATTATACTACACCCTTTTAGCTACAGCAACTGCCCTTTTCGTTCTTCTGTATCCCAACGTCTGTTCTTAAAGCTGTCTTTTTTATGTATATGACGTTTATCACGCTGTATATGCCTGTGATGAAAAGTATAGCGTCGGCAAGGCTGAGCTTGTATACTTCATCGCCTATTATCAGATTCGAAAAAGATATCAAGTACGCGAGCAGAACATAACCTGCGGCGATTGAAAACAAAATGCTCCCTACGTAAAGATGTGCGACTCTGAATGAGTAATTCGCCGTGCCATACTCGCGAAATCCGAAGAAAAAGACCATTGAAAAGCTGAGTATAACGAGTGAGAATATTATCTCGTCACTAAGAAGATACGATATGAAGGTGATGAGTGATAACACAAGCATCGTTAACAACATCCTGTTCAGGCTTCTCATATGATCACCCTTCCGATCGTGTATGTGATGAAAGCTAAGATGTAAGATATGCTTAGGCTATATATCACTGCAAACGCTGTATATTTCCAGCTGTTCGTTTCACCTTTTATTGCAGCCAGTGTTGCAAAGCACGGCATGTATCCGAGGACGAATACCATTAACGAAGCAGCAACGACCGGATTTAAGTGAATATTAGACGCATTCTCGTAAAACTGAGACAGAGAAGATACAATGACTTCTTTAGCAACACCGCCAAATATGAGCGCTGAAACTATTTGCCAAGTGTAGTTAAGAGGTGCGAATATAGGTTGCAAAAACTTACCAAGCATCGAAACGTAGCTGTTTTCTATGTTTGCTGGATCAGGGAAGTAACTAAGTGCCCAAATTACAACACTTGATACGAATATTATCGTTCCTGCTTTCTCCAAGAAGTGCCTTCCTCTGTTCCACATGTACGTAGCAACGTTCGAAATCTTTGGAAATCTGTACCTTGGCAACTCCATGACAAGCGGAACGTTTTGTCCTTTTAGTACAACCTTGTTTATGATTCTTGACGAGAGAGCTGTCAAAACGAGGCTCAGTACGTATATAGCAAAGAATGCCTCAGCTTTATGGTTCGGGAACGCGACGCTTATGATTAAAAGGTATACGGGAATTCGCGCACTGCAACTGATGAATGGCGAAACTAAAATTGTTGTAACTCTTTCTCTTTCGTCAGAAAGCCCGCGAGCTGCCATAACTGTACTAACGTTACAACCAAAACCAAGTAAGAGAGTCATGAACGAACGGCCCGTGAGCCTCAGCGAATACATAATTCTGTCCATCAAAAATGCGATCCTTGGTAGATACCCACTCTCCTCCATTATTCCAAGTGCGAAGAAGAGTGCGAAGATACTCGGGACAAACGCGAGAACACTTCCTACGCCATTTATTATGCCTTGAGAAATAAGCGACGAAAGCATCGTTTCCGAGCCAATCATTTCTGAAAGTTTTCCGAATAAGAATTCAAGAAGTCCGACAAGGGGTTCGGAGACTTTGAAGGTAAAATTAAATGCAAGGTACATAAGCGCGAGGAATATCGGGATACCAATGAATCTATGAGTCAGTACGTGATCCAGAGCCTCAGTAACCGTTAATGCGCTGTCGGTTTTCTGGAAAGCCTTTTGCAAGACGTCGTTTATGTACTCGTACTTGATCGAAGGTATTTTTGTAGCAAGTGAGTCATCTGACTTTTCAGGATTGCTATTCATATTTGAACTCTGAAGTTCTTCAGACTGGCCCTGTTTTTGACAATCTTTGCTCAAAAACTCAGATACGAACTTGTCCCCTTCGATAACTTTTATGGCAGTGAATCTTTTATTGAAACCTTCCATCACGCACTTTTCTACTTCAGAGATCCTTTCTTCGACCTCTTTTCCGTAGTCTATTAATAAAGGTCTTGTGGGTTTTTTAAACGCAGATACGATCTTCTGTTTAAGTTCATCAATACCTTCCCCGGTGTGAGCTGACGTAAGGATAACGGGCACTCGCAGAAATGTCTCGAGTACGGCTTTATCTATTTTGTATCCGCCCTTTCTTGCCTCGTCAATCGCATTAAACACCGCAACGACGTTGAGTTCCAATTCTAATGCTTCGAGGAGTAAAAACAATCCCTGTTCAGGGCTCATACTATCGATTATTACTACCGTCACATTTGGCGGAGAAAAGAGCAGATAATCTCTCGTCACTTTTTCATCTATCGACGTGGCTGTCAGTGTGTATACGCCAGGCAAATCAACAAAATGAAGAGTGTAGCCTTCATACGTTGTGGCACCTTCTATCCTCGATACCGTAACACCGGGCCAGTTGGCGACGTACTGCCTCGCGCCAACCAACCTGTTGAAAAGGCTTGTTTTTCCTACGTTTGGATTTCCGAGTAGTCCTACTGTTATGACCATTACTTACCACACTCCTGACGTTTTTCAACCTGTAGAGATTCTGTCATCTTGTAATCTTTGACTGGTACAACATAGATCTTTGAGAGTTTCCCAAGTCCTATGTCATAAAGACCAGTAGGTGTCTTCACCCTTCTGTCTGGTAGTAACAAGAGCTTTGAATTTTCAACTATACCACATTTTTCAAAGAATCTTCTTGCCATAATCCCGGCTCTCAGTTCTTTGACGATGTATTCTCCGGGGGCAACGTACGAAAGTGGTAAAGAGCTCTCCTGCTGGAGCTTCACCTCAATCAGCTCAGCTTCTGATTGCCTAAGTGTTATTATCTTGTTGAACACTTTGTACATGCGTGGGTCACCCATCGGTGCACTCCTGATAACTGTTATGCTCACTCCAGGCAAGATACCTATAGCTCTCAGTCTTGGAGAAATTTCAGATTCACCAACCTTTTCAACAATCGCTTCTGCACCAACAGGTACTTCTGATAATCTCATAATTCACCCCCACTTTCAATTATCATTAAAGAAATTGAGAATCAATCTCAATAATATGATACATTAAGAGTGTAATGATGTCAATAATTTTTGAGAATTTTTTCTCAAATCCATTCTAATAAAAAGTATTGTTGACCACGGGAAGTTATAGTGCTAAAATAACAGTATACTTTTGCATGAGCGTTATTGTGTCCTGTTGCTAATTACAGAAGGTGTTTTAAAGTTTCACAAGTGTAAGTCAATTTATACGAAGTGGGGGGAAGAGTATGGAGATGAGTAAGGAGAAGTTGTACGAATTTATTGAAAAGAACAAGGTAGGATTTATTAGGTTACAGTTCACGGATATCAACGGGACGATGAAGAACGTTGAAATACCTGCCGATGAGATTGACAGTGCATTGTCTTCAGGTATTATGTTCGATGGCTCATCAGTTGAGGGTTTTGCAAGGCTACACGAATCAGATATGTATCTTAAACCAGACTTGAGAACCGTTGCAATGCTGCCGTGGACATTCGACGGACGAAGGAGTGCAAGGATTATCTGCGATGTGTACAACAATCCTGAAACACCGTTCGAGGGTGACCCGAGATACAGATTGAGACTTGTGGAAGAGAAAGCGAGGAAGATGGGGTTCATTCCATACGCAGGTCCAGAGGTGGAGTTCTTTATCCTTCCAAGAGCGAATGGAAGACCGGTTTTCGAATTTCTCGATAATGGAAGCTACTTCGATTTGTTACCGGTAGATATAGCCGAGGACATAAGAACGGAAGTCTCAGTGCACCTTGAAGAGATGGGAATTGATGTCGAAACAACTCACCACGAGGTTGCTCCATCTCAGCACGAAGTTGATTTCAGATACGCAGAGCCTATTGTTGCTGCTGATAATGTCCAAACCGTTAAACTTGTTATCAAGACACTTGCAATTAGGAATAATCTTTATGCAACCTTCATGCCTAAACCATTCTTTGGCGTAAATGGAAGCGGTATGCACGTTCATATGAGTCTTTTCACACTCGATGGGAAGAACGCTTTTTACGATGAGACTGCGCCTGATGGTATTTCTCAAACTATGAAGTACTTTATTGGTGGATTAATTGCACACGCACGTGAGATAACCGCTGTCACAAATCCAACTGTTAACAGCTACAAGAGATTGGTTCCTGGATACGAGGCACCTGTAAACATAGCATGGAGTAAAGGTAACAGAACCGCTTTAATAAGGATTCCTAAGGCAAGGGGAAAGGCTACAAGGCTCGAGTACCGTGCACCGGATCCGTCATGTAACCCTTATCTCGCATTCGCAGTTATTTTAGCAGCAGGATTAAACGGTATAGAGAATAAAATAGAGGCACCTATGGCAGTTGAGGAGAATATATACAAGATGACAGAAGCGGAAAAGCAAAAAAGAGGTATCAACAAACTTCCAGCAAATCTTAAAGAGGCACTGATCGAAGCAGAAAAGAGCAAGTTAGTAAGGGAAGTATTGGGAGAGCATGTGTGGGAGAAGTTCCTGACATTAAAAGAAAGAGAATGGTGGGAATATTCAACAAACGTTTCTGAATGGGAGAGGAAGAGGTACGAAAACATATAGTCTCGGCAGTTTTCTGCCAACAACACCTGAAGAGTTAAGAATAAAAAACTTAGATATCATCTTAGTGACGGGTGATGCCTACGTGGATCACCCGTCTTTTGGCGCTGCATTACTTGGGAGGTATCTCGAATCTCACGGCTATAAGGTTGGAATCATCGCACAACCTGAGAATCCTCAAGATATAGAGCGACTTGGAAAGCCTAATCTGTTCTTTGGTGTCACTTCGGGTAATGTCGATTCCATGGTGGCTAATTATACCGCATCAAGGAAAAAGAGAAAGAGCGATGATTATACACCAGGCGGTGTCAATAACAAAAGACCTGATAGAGCTGTAATACAGTATGTGAACTGGATAAAACAGGTTTTCAAAGATGTCAAAGTTGTTATCGGTGGTATAGAGGCAAGCTTACGTAGATTCGCACATTATGATTGGTGGAGTGATAAGGTTAGGAAATCGATATTAATCGATTCAAAAGCTGATATTCTTGTGTACGGCATGGGGGAACGCGCAATACTCGAAATCGCAAAGCGTCTGGAGAACGGAAAAGACCTCGATAACATACGCGGCACGATGGTTTGGAAAAGTTCAATACCGCAGAATATACAAAACGCAATTTTCTTGCCTACGTTCGAAGAGGTTTCGGTTGATAAGAAACTCTACGGTGAAGCTTATAAGAAAGCAGTGTTCTTCACAGATCCATACAAAAATTACGTTTTAGTACAAAAGCAGGATAACAGGTACGTAATCCAATATCCGCCTGCTTTGCCATTAACACAGGAAGAACTCGATGAGCTGTATTTACTCCCTTATACAAGGCACGTGCATCCATTTTACCTTTCCAAAGGCGAAGTAAAGGCTATAGAAACGGTGAAATTTTCAATAACAGCGGTTAGAGGTTGTTTTGGTAATTGCTCGTTCTGTGCAATCACGAATCACCAGTCGACCCATGTTGTATCAAGGTCTGTTGATTCCATAATCGAGGAAGCTAAAATACTCACAAGACTGCCTGATTTTCGGGGCACGATTGTTGATGTTGGTGGTCCCACAGCAAATATGTATGGGTTATCTTGCCAAGTCAGGAATTCAAAAGGTCAGTGTGAAAAAGGTTGTCTGCATCCAAGCGTTTGTAAACTGTCTATTTCTGGCGAACAATTCGATAGTGCGGATGCGTTCATATCGCTGCTCAAGTCAGTCAAATCGGTGCCGGGTGTAAAACACGTCTTCATAGGTTCGGGTTTGAGACACGATTTGATACTTGCATCTTCAAAGGCTGATTACATAATAAATGAGCTTGTGGAATTCACTTCAGGTCAGCTAAAACTAGCACCAGAGCATGCACATCCAAAGGTATTAAAATTCATGCACAAACCTTCAGCAGAACTGTTCTTGGATTTCAAAAAACGCTTTGAAGATGATGCAAGACGAAAAGGACAAAAAAAGTATGTGATAGGCTATTTCATCGTCGCACATCCCGGTGAAGGACCAGAAGAAAATAAATACCTTCGCGAGTTTATCAAGAGAAACCTGGGTTACATACCACAGCAAGTTCAGATATTTACACCAACCCCAGGAACGCTCAGCACGACCATGTATTATACTGGTTTCGATCCGTTCACTGGGGAAAGTGTTTATGTAGAAAAGAGCGAGAAGAACAGAAATTTGTACAAAGAGAATATTATTAACCTAAGAAAATGATGATTTCTTAAATGAAAACTTTCTCAACGTATGGACTTGTAAACGCTCTTAGTGCGCAGCCATAACTCATTCTAAACCTTACTATGTCCCCTACTTTGAATTCTCTATTGCTCTCGGTTGTGTCAACTATAAGGTGGTCGCTTGAAGCGTGGAGTATTTGAAGCCCATCTTCAAGAGGTTTTAATCCATCTGGTTTAACATCTTGTTCGCCGACAGCAAGTATTACTCTTTTTCTGTATCCTCTATCTTCAAAGTGTGGCGTTCTTCCAAACGCGTCTTTTCCTATTTCTCCTACTGGGACTGATGGCTTGTAATCCACCTCGATAACTTCTGCCTCTAATATCACGGTATCTTGTCTTAGGTATGGTATATCCCTATCACCAGTAGCATCGGTTCCGAGTATTATGCCTTCTCCAACCCTGAATTGGTTTATGCCTTTTGGCAATTTTCTATCCTCGAGCAATTTCAACGTCACTGTACTGCCACCACTAACAATTAATTGGCGACCGAGTTCTTTCTCGAGTTCATCTTTTATTCTCAGTAGCATACTCATGTTTTCTTCGGTGGGCAAGACTCCACCGTAACAACCTACGTTAGTGCCGATGCCACGAAGATGAACGAATCTGAGATTATTTGCTACTTCGATTATTTCCTCTTTAGCCTTTTCAAACCAAACACCCTCTCTTAAATCGCCGACATCGATCATGTATATCAGACTGACATTTCTGTCTATTTCTTGAGCGTGTCTGTCTATGAGGTATGCAGTCTCTGGCATCGACACTAAGAATTCATCTACAATTCCTACAGCAAACGGAATTTCCGATGGCATAGGTATCCTCAACAGTTGGTATGGACCAGGAACTCCATTTTTGTACAGGTTTACGATGTTCTTGAGACGAGATTCCCCAATTTTGTCGACACCATTCAAGCGCATGATTTTACCTATTTGAGGATTCCCGAGCGTGAGTTTTGTCACGCCAACAAGTTCAATACCGTTAGAATGACATATTTCTGATAGCTTCTGAACGTTGTTCTTTAATACGGAGGTGTCTATAATAAGCCTTGGGTAATCCATAAAATCCCCCTTTTCGGTGTTTTATATGAATGGAAATTATGATATAATTGTTTGAAAACCGAATTAGGACGAGGATAGTTCAAGTTCACTTGTAATATTTTAAACTAAGTATGTTAAAGTGTAAATGAAGAAATCAGGAGGGATAAAAGTGGATACGAGAGTAAAAGAGGCTTGTGAATACATTACGTCAAATATCAATAACAAGCCAAAGATTGCTTTAATACTTGGCTCAGGATTGGGATTTTTGGCAGACAAAGTGAACAACGCTCGCTCAATAGCTTACAAAGACATTCCAAATTTTCCGTATTCTACCGCACCGGGACATGAGGGAAAGTTGGTTTTCGGAGAGCTCTTTGGAAGAGAGGTTGTTGTGTTGAACGGAAGGTTCCATATATACGAAGGTTGGAATCCTTCTGATATTAAGTTGGTTATTCACACGTTGAAGATGATTGGTGTGGAAAGGATTTTGATTACAAATGCCGCTGGTGCGATAAATACATCTTACAGCCCGGGTGACATAATTTTGGTGAAGGATATAATCAACTTAATGTTCAGGAACCCTCTTAGAGGACCAAATGATAATGACATGGGACCAAGGTTTCCCGATATGCTTGGTGCATTCGATAGAGAGTGGATGGAAAAACTCAAAAATGCTGAGGGACTGAGAGAAGGAGTATACTTAGCTGTTACAGGTCCAACATACGAGACGCCAGCCGAAATAAGAGCATTTAGAAAGCTTGGGGCGGATTTGGTTGGTATGTCAACAGTGCCTGAGCTAATTGTCTGTGCACATGTTGGTATAAAGGCACTTGTGCTTTCGTGTGCGACAAATATGGCAGCTGGCGTATTGGACCAGCCTCTGTCTCATGAAGAAGTTGTCGAAGTTGCAAATATGGTAAAAGGCAGGTTCACAGAGATAGTTCAGAAAGCTTTGGAGGTGCTTTGATGAATAGAGATTTTCTAACAATAGTTGCTGAATTAAACTCAGCAAATAAGGTTCTTGTTGTTGGACATATAATGCCGGACGGTGATGATATAAGCTCCGTGCTTAGCGTAACTCTTGGGTTGAAAAAACTTGGTAAAGAAGTCTTCGCTGGAATTGACTGGAGGATTCCATGGTATTTCTATGAATTTGAAGAGACCAATATAATTAAAACTTTTGATGATATAAAGTCTTCTGGATTTGTTCCTGATGTAGTTTTGGTTGTTGATGCTTCCAGCCCAGATAGGATAGGTAGATTTCAAGAATTCCTTGGTAGCGTGCCGTTGATGGTAATAGACCACCACGGAACGAATACGCTTTTTGGAAATATCAACTGGGTTGATACGAAATTTGGCTCAACGGCACAAATGGTTTACAGACTAAATACCGAGCTTGGCGTTGAGTACGATGAGAGATTGGCAACGATAAATTTGATGGGAATAGCAACAGATACGGGTTTCTTTAGGTACTCGAATGCTGATGAAATAGTATTCAGCGATGCTACAAAACTTGTTTTTTTGGGCGGAAAGGTGTACCTTGTCTCCAGATTGTTTGAGAATAAGAGAATCGAGCAGTTTAAATTGCTTTCGACGATGATAGAACACTTGAAGATGGAAGCTAATGGAAAGATCGTTTACTCATACCTGTCTAAGGAGGATTATGAAACTAACAATTGCACTGAGGACGACAGTGGAGGGTTTGTTGGAGAACTTAGATCAATTCAAGGAACTGAATTAGCGATCTTTTTTTCGGAATACGAAAATAGCGAAGTGCACATAAGTTTCAGGTCGAAAGATTGGTTTGACTGTAGTAAACTCGCTGTACTCCTTGGTGGAGGGGGGCATCCAAGGGCAGCTGGTTGTACTTTAAAAGGAGATTTGTTTGTGATTGTAGAACAAGTTATTAGGGAAGCTAAAACGATGTTTGCCGCACAGAACAAGGAGATAGAAAAAATAGGTAGATAGGTCTTTATTAAGAAATACTTTAATTGAAATAGTTCAAACGCAAGGGGGGAAAATTACGAAACCTCTTTTCGATAATGGTTATGATTTTTCAAGTAATTTGGTCAGAGAAATACATGTTGGACATGAAGTGGTTGACGCGAAATCAGAGCACCCCAAGCTGATAAGAAGTTTTCCGAGCGTTTTTGTTGAGAACTTTGATGATTTTGTTATTAGTATAAATTCATACACATTTTCAAGTAGATTTTTAATTCCCACAACTATAGAGATTTCAAGAAAGAATGATTCATGCTCGGTCTTTTTCAACCATTTTGGTGAAAAACCTATTTTGACCGGCAATCAACATGTGATAAGTTTGTCGGAATTAGAACGAACGAATCTAATTAACTCACTCCTCAGGATTGCTAAGTTCGTATTTTTTGATAATATCCCTCCATTTCCTGCGTATACTCTGTACGATATATACGCTTATGCTACAGAATTCTTCTTTTCGCCACCATTTGTACTTAACAATGAAGTGTGGAGACAGGTAATTGAGAATCCACATGTTGTGGGTGATTATATTTTCATAGATGAGGAATTCCTAACAACAGGTCGTTTTAATAAGGCAAGCACGATGAGAATTTTGGCAGATCTGATAGACTTTTTTGACCTGAAAAAAGAATTTACACAGATTAGCAGTAAGATGAGGGCTTTCGAAATTGGTGAGGAAGATTTCATCTATCATGGGAATGAGATAGAATTTGCTCGGAACATTGTGGAAAAGATAGCTTCCGAGAGTTCTTTAAGAGAAGTTTTTTGTATAGACACAAAAGATGTGTACAAAATCTTTAAAGACTATATTTCAGTCGTTGAATACCACATTAGAAAATCTACACAGTATGCTGTTCTGTACCTTGGTAATGATTTTACAAATATTCTTAGACAGCTTCTATCTAAGTATTCGAGTCTTATAGCCGATGAGGAAAAGATTAGCTTAACTAAGTGTCTTTATAATGTTTGCAAATTTGATAGTGTAGTCGAGGAACTAATCCCAATACTGAAGAGATTTAAAAAAATGATACTCATCATCAAGGACTTGGATAATTGTAGCCCGTTAATAAGTAGATTTTTAGGAATACTGGATGATTTAAAAATGGAAGCAGGAGTATTAGCTTTTAAATCGAGTCGTGCAGATGTTGTTTATAATTTAGATGTCGATAGAAGTAATGCAGCACAGGACTTTTCAAGATATGAAACACATATTGAAGAAGCAACCTTAGAACGCGATGATTTGTACATAGCTTTGCTCGGTTATAGATTTAATAAACATGACTTGGCAGTTCTTGAAAAAGTTTTGGGTAAGAGTCTTGAGAGTAATGTTTATAGATTGCAGGCTTCAGGGCTTTTAAGAACGGACGACGGCGAATACATAGTTTCAGAAAACCTCAAAAAAGTTCTCAGCGAAATTGATGAAAAAGAGGTAAGAGAAATTCACCTCAAGCTTGCTAAAGAGTACAGCAAGAGTATTTCGCCTTACACATTAAATTTGAAAAAGGCGGCCGAGCACTACGAGTATGCTGGTTCTAAAACATCGGCTGTGGTTACGTATTTAATGTTTATCAGAAATGCCATGAGCAATTATAACTTTTCTCAAACTGTAATTTTAAACGTTTTCGAAACGCTATGGAATATATTGCAGGATATCAACCGTACTGATCTCTATGCCTTTCACAAGCTGAGGTTGGAATTCGAATATAGAACAAATAAGAAAGTTTTTGATGCTGTCGTCCCAAAAAAGGAAAAGGGAATTTATGCCTATTTGAGAGCATACGAATTATTTGTGAACGAAAAATACACTGAATGTATAGAGTTTATCGATGGCTTGCTCAATTCGGAAAGTTGCACTGACTATGTGCGTTATAATTTAATCTTCCTCAAAGAGAGGGCCTACTTGGTCTTACACGACAGATTGGAAGATGAAAAGCAAATTTCGGATATTGCTCAAAATATAAGCGCTGTCAATCTACCTTGGATGGAACTTAAAGCAAAGATGTTTTGGCTTTTGGGAAACTCAAAATCGTATTCGGATTCGAGGAAAGCAAGAGATTATCTGCAGATGGCGGAGCCCATTGCAAAGGAGCATAATCTCGAACACATATTAATCGATATCTACAACACTCTTGGAATTGTGTATGATGGCACTTTGCTTTCAACGATGTATTTTCAAGAAGCCATACGCACTGCACAAAAGATTGGCTACACAAAACGAGCTTTAGTTCCGCGGCTTAATTTGGTACGTGAGCTTTTGTATTTTGGAAAGTTTGACGACTTGGAAAGAGAACTATCTGGAGTGTCGCTAAGTTTGTCAAATGAGCTCTCCCCGTCAGATAGGGCCTATTTTAACAGATTAAGAGGAATGATATATACTTATTTGAGAAAATATGAAGATGGACTGAAATACTTTGAAGAAGCTTACGAGATTGAAAAGCAACATAATTTGCCACATGCTTCTTTAAGAGCCCGCATACTGCACGAATTAATTTGTGGAAATTACGAAAACGCAAAGACAATAATCATTGAAAATTACGACGATCAAGCAATTCATGTTCGTGGATTCGAGTTCCTTATAAAACTGGTGTTAGCCAAAGATGATAATGAGTTTTTACAGAATTGGCTGGCATACAAAAATTCACCGTACAATTTGTTGAGAGAGGAGATGCTTTTCATATTCTCTGAACAGCTAACAAGACTTGACCCAAAAGGATTTGTGGATGAAATTACAAAATGGGAAAGGTTGTTCGGTTCCCAGCTGGTTAAACTCTCTCTTTTGTATGTGTTGCTTGCTAAAGCAAATTATTATAAGGCTCTCAATAACAGCGTAAAGTTTGAACTTACAAAGCTTGAAATATCAAGGTTGTTATCGGAAATGGGGATCCGTGAAAGTTTTTCAGAATATAGCTTTGACAAATATTCGGAAAGAATACCTTCAAATGAACTTTATCCAATCGCTGATATGCTTTACGTTTTAAAATCCGTTGATTCTGACGTGAGTTTGGAGGATGTTGTGCGAATAACTTCAAATGTTATGGTTAATGTTTTTAAACCTAACAGACTTTATGTTTCGGTTTTGGATAAAAAATACAACTTTGATATATCAGTAGGTTTATTACCAAAGTTTGGTGAAAAATCTTATCTGAACTTCGAACCTGTGGAGGTGTACATAAAAGAGAAAATAGACAAAGATTGCGAATATGCTATTTATATGTCTTCCGAAAGACACGTTCACGATGTCACTGAACAACAGAAACTTATGAACAATGTAATTTTGCTCGAAGAGTTGTTCTCAGGACAGCTGAGAGGGCTGATATATAGAGAGCGCGCTACAATGGATCCGTTAACTGGTTTGTATAACAGGTGGAAATTTAACAGCATATTCGACGAGTATATGCAAAATTCAAAGACTTCAGGCGAAGAATTCAGCGTTTTTCTGTGCGATGTGGACTCTTTCAAAAAAATCAACGATACTTATGGCCATTTAAAAGGCGATGAAGTGTTGAGAGTTTTGGCAAAAATTCTCGAGGAGAACATTGAAAGCGCTGGTATAGTGGCAAGGTACGGCGGAGAAGAATTCGTTGGAATTTTAAAAGGTGACAAAGACAAATGTGTAACACTATGTGAGAATGTGAGAAGGATAATCGAGGATAAATCTGCAGAGTTACTTGGTTTCAAGGTCACTATGAGTTTTGGGATCTCTTCTTGTAGAGAGAAAGAAACAAAATCGGAGATACTTGGCCTTGCTGACCAAAGGCTTTATAAAGCAAAAGAAATAGGAAAGAACAGAGTTTGCTATGACTGACAATTCATTCGAGGTGGGAAGTGTGGATATCATTGAGTTTTTGCATGAAGGTTATTGGAGCAAGGACTACATTGTGGAAATCGATGGATTCAAGAAAATAGCTAAGTTCGTTGATAAAAAGTTAATACCGAGAACTTCAGAAGTTATCTTGAAATCAGAGCTTGGAAGGAATGTAAGAGGACTACTTGTGCCTGATATGTTTGACTTTGAACAAGAGTCGGAGTACATATTTGTGTATTCTATACCTTATTATACTCGTTATGCGGAATATCAAGAAGATGAGAGGCTGGTCTTTTCGTCCATTATTTCAACCCTGAGAAGTCTGCTCCACATTCCTGGTTTGTACATCCCGTTCCTTGGAACTGACGACTTAGTAGTTGTTGACGGTGAAATAAAGGTTTTTCTGCCTTTAGCTCAAAACTTGCAATCTCTATTTAATGAAAAAAGCAAGTACAAATTCTTTGAAGCACCGGAAGTTTCGAAGGGAGAAGTATCTGATAAATCTACTATCTATGTTTTTGGTAGATTGCTCTCTGAGTTTGTTAAAAGTGAAGAGATTAGAGAAATGATAAAACCAATGTTAGGGGACGAGCCGGCTGAAAGGGTTTTCAGTGAAGATGTTCCATTTCAGTATATACCAGAGTCAAAGAAAACATTATCAGTTAGAAGAATTAGGAGAGATGAAGAATACGAAGTGATAAATTTAGTCTTGCAAAACGATCCAGAAACGAAATTTATTGGCTTTATAGGTCCACAACGCGTAGGTAAAACAACTATGATTGAAAATATTCAAAATCAATTTAGGCAACTGAACATACCATTTATGCATGTAGCATCTGGTTCAGACATTGTCGTACAGACTTTGCAATTGGTTTCAGAAAAGATTCCGGAAAAATTATTGGAGAGAATTTCATACTGCCTGGAAAATATCTGTACTATTGATACGATAAGCTTGGATATTGTTGAGGCGCTCCAATATCTCGAAAGAGTAGCTATATTTGTCGATGATTATCAGGAAGCTCCTGAACGTTTGAAAGCATTCTTGAGAAAGATAGCTCAGATAAACAAAACCGGAAATATAAAGATATTGGCATTTTCTGTTGAAGACTCAGAAGATTTTAATACAAGAGTGTTTTTGAATCCGTTCACCAAGGAGTTAATTTCGAAATTGTTAGAAAATTCCTTGGGTGAGATTGAAAAAGAAGACGTATTTGCAGAGTGGCTATATCACTCAACCAAAGGGTTACCTGGAGTTATAGTTGAATACCTCAGATACTTATATGAAATCGATATTTTGAAAAGAGAGCAAGGAAAATATGTTGTCGATATTGACAGGTTATCAGAAGTGAACCTTGGTACTTTTGTTTCTGATCGAGCCGAAAGTTTCAAGAACACAAAAGAAAGATATGTTGCTATACTGGGGCAGAAGTTTGTTGAAGAAGAGGTAAGGAAACTTGAGAGCTTAATTGGTTCGGAAATAGATTTAAGTGTTCTCTACAAAAGCGGTATCCTGTATAGAGAATACGATAAAATTCGCTTTACATTGAAGCAATATTGGGAGGTCTTGTACGAAAGCATTCCTGATGCTGAAAAGAAGCAACTGCACGAAAAACTTTCAAGTATTCTCAACGATTATGAGAAAAGAGCGATGCATTTGGAAGCTGTTGGTAGAAAAATTAGTGCAGCGAGAATGTACTTGGAATACATAAGAGAAATGATGATGTACTACGCATCACCATCTGTAATTTACAGCATCTTGAAAAAGGTTAAAAAGCTTATTGGAAATAAGAATTCTTATGCTCTAATAAAATACGCAGTTGAATTGAGTGAAAGAGTAGAAGACACCTCTTATTGCGCAGATTTGGAGATTCCTAATACAAAGTTGTATGCATATTACTTAGCTTTGAGATATTACAGCGACTATGAATACGATAGAGCTATTGATGTTCTTAATACAGGTACCAATTCAAATGGTTATGGAAAGATAGGTTACATAAAGAGAAACATGCTGAAGCTCAAATCAGAGTTTGAAAAAGACCATAGGCGAAGAGATTTTTATGAAAAGCTGAAGGAATTGGTCAATGGTTTAGAGCCAAAGAATTCAGAATATGCCAAAATTCTTGTCGACTACCACATTTTTTTGGGATTACTCTTCGTTGGTAATTCTCCAAAAGCTATAGAAAACCTCAGAAAGGCTGAAAGAATTGCGCTTGATTTTAATATTGCTCACCGACTGCCCACTATATACAATAATCTTGCTGTTCAGATGTCAAACACCTCTATAACGATGGAATACTTGGAACGTGCAGTCAAAGCAGCGGAAAATATAGGATTACCTGCAAGAAGTTATATGGCACGACTTAATATGTTATACAGCGCGCTTTATGCTGGAAGAATAAGAGAATTTGTTGAAGGCATAATCGAAATTAGAAAGAAAATTGAAATGTTGAATTTACGAAACGAATTCATATACGCGAATTCCTTAGAAGCTTATTATCACGCTTACAATTTTGAATTAGAAGAGGCTCTCGAACATCTCAAAGTATGCCGAGAGAAGTATAAATTGGAAATGAAGGCAGATGAATGTTCAATATATATGATTACCAGACAATTTGACAAACTTAAAGACACGATACTCGATGTTATCAACAGCGATGAGACAGAGGAAGAAGTGCGTAAAGCTATGGAAGTGATATTTTCACTTGAAACTCAAGATTTCACTGCTAACTGGGAGAAGTATGTGAACGCAGGTGGAAAGGTCTTCAGAGAAGAAATCGTCGCAATTTTCGGTAGAAAACTCGCCCAGGAAGTACCGGAAGCTTTTAAAAGGGAACTTGAGTATTTGGAAAGTACTTTCACGCTTGATGGATCACTTTTGTCGTTAGCAATGACTTACGAAGGGTATGGACATTACTACTTTGTCAGAGGTAGTGAGTACAAGGCGAGAGCATATTATTCAAAAGCAGTTACTATTTATAAAGACATAGGTCTGCTGAACGCTTCAAAAAAACTCAGAGAGATGTACCAAGTAAGGTATGATATAGGTGAAGGCTATTTCGAAAATAAAGATTTTCAAAAATTCGCTTACGAGCTGCTCTCAAGCTTAAAAGCGGTTGATCCAAAGACTGATCCCGAAAAGCTTCTTGGCTACTTTGCGTCGAAAATTATTAACGTGTTGCCTGTGAAAGATTTAAGAGTCACTCTTTCCGACAACGTCTTGGATAAGACGTATGAGGTTAGTATAGGTGAGGTTGATGAAAGTCAAAACGGAGAATATATACAAACGGCACCTTTGAAAGTTCAGATTGAAGATTATATCGATAAGAACGCTCGATACACATTCATTATTCAGAATAAGAATGTTAAACTGCCAGATGATTATAGATTGCAGATTCTTCCAATCTTAGAGCTTATAGAGTATGCTATGACAGCCGTGCTCAAGGGTACTCTATCTCGTTTGAGAAGTTTGATAGATCCACTTACAAAGCTTTACACAAGGTACTATTTTTCAGATGTATTGCTTTATTACTTTGAAAAAGCATTTAACGAAAAGGGTGAACTTACCGTTGTAATGTGCGATATAGATAATTTTAAGAAAATAAACGATACTTACGGACATTTGACGGGTGATGAAGTACTAAAAGAGATTGCAAAAGTGCTGAGAGAGCACGTAAGAACCACAGATGTGGTTGGAAGATTCGGCGGTGAAGAGTTTATAATCTTGTTCCCCTCAACAGGATTAGAAGATGCTATAAACATTGTTGAAAGATTGAGACGTCATATTAGAGAAATTGCGGGATTCCCATTTAATATATCGCTTAGTTTTGGTGTTGCGAATTATCCAAAATGTCAAGTCTTTAAATCTGAAGAGTTAATACAAAAGGCTGACATCGCGCTGTACAACGCAAAGAATACTGGAAAGAATAAAATAGTTGTTTATACGGAGGGAATGACAGGTGGATTACACGCATGATTTTGAGAAAGTTAGAAGAATAGATAAAAAGATAGTCTATAAGCTTTGGGACTTAGGATGTGATCTGTATTTTGAGGAAAGCTTAGCGCACCATGTCAATTTCAGATTAGGGGGCAATGTTCCTCTTTTAATCGTTCCGAACAATAAGATTGGACTCATCGAAACGTTAAAGCTATTGAAGTGCGAAGAATTTGATTATAGAATACTTGGCAATGGTACAAATATCATCCCAACGGACAAGAGCAAAGATTTTGCCGTAATTTCAACTGAAAGGATTAATGAAGTTAGAATAAAAGAAGGAATTGTATACGCCTCAGCTGGCGTATCTTTTAAATCACTATGTTTGGCTGCATCGGAGAATTCATTATCTGGGTTAGAAAAAGCTTACGGTTTACCTGGAAGCGTCGGCGGTGCTATTTATATGAACGCAGGATGCTATGGTTGGGAAACCGCAGAAAATGTTGTCAGCATAGAAGTCTTTGATGGAAATGAGATATTTGAAATGAAACCCGACGAGGCGAAATTTGGGTACAGAAATAGTGTATTTAAGAATGAGAGATCACTGATAATTCTTGGGGCTAAATTCAGACTCGCTCACGGTAAGAAAGATGAGATTTTGGAATTGATGACTGAAACGATGAGGAAACGATATGAGAAGCAACCGTTAGAATATCCGAGTGCAGGCAGTGTATTCAAGAGACCGAGACCAGATTTTTACGTCGGCACTGCGATAGAGTCTTTGGGGTTGAAAGGCTATCAAATCGGTGGAGCTCAAGTTTCTGAAAAGCATGCGGGATTTATAATAAACAAGAACAATGCAACCGCTTCGGATGTTTTGAAACTCATAGATTTCATAAAAACAAAAGTAAAAGAACACTACAACGTAGAGCTTGAAACAGAAGTGGAAATATGGGATTAATATGTGATTTTAATAATCTTGGAGGTGTTGATATGGGAATGAACGAACTTGTTTGGAAAAAGAGAACCCGAGAAGAGATTGAGCATTTTTCTGATGACTACAAAAGATTTATCGAATTTGCGAAGACAGAGCGTCTTGCAATTGAGTATTTTGAGAAACTCTTGCAGCAGAACGGTTTTGTATCGATGGAAGAAACGGCAAGCAATTTTGATAAGGTTTTTTATATCAACCGTGGCAAGTCACTTGTCGCAATAAAAGGAGACATTTCAAAAGGTGTCAACTTTATCGCAGCTCATGTCGATGCTCCTCGCATCGATTTGAGGACATATCCTCTGTATGAAGATAGTTCGATCGCTTTAGCAAAAACACATTACTATGGTGGCGTAAAGAAGTACCAATGGTTCAGTTTACCACTGGCATTGGTTGGAGTTGTTGTCAAGGAAAGTGGAGAAAAAATAGATGTATGTATAGGTTGCGACGAGAAAGATCCTGTCTTGGTTATCCCCGACCTTCTCCCGCACCTTGACAAGGAAGATAAAAAAGTCAGTGAACAGTTTAGAGCCGATAAGATGAACGTAATTCTCGGCTCGATACCACTTGATGGTGAAGAAAAGGAGCCTGTAAAGAAATACGTGCTTAAACTCTTGAAAGAGAAATACAACATAGATGATGAGGACTTTGTCAGTGCGGATCTTGAATTGGTTCCAGCTTTAAAGCCAAGAGATGTCGGTATAGATGCAAGCTTTGTTGGGGCATATGGACATGATGATAGGATATGTGCTTATCAAGCTGTAATGGCACTTTTGGCTGCTGAACCAAAAGAGAAGGCATTGGGGGTAATTCTGTTTGATAGGGAGGAAATCGGCAGCGAAGGTGATTCTGGAGCTCAGGCACGTTTTTATAAGGCTTTTTTGAGAAAGTTGTTGGTGTTGAAAGGTGTCAGAGACACTGAAAGCGCACTCGATGACGTGATAAAGAATTCGACAGTTTTGTCAGCAGATGTAACAACACTCTTTGATCCTTCTTTCCCAGACGTACATGATAAACTTAACGTTGCAAAAGCAGGCTATGGTGTTGCATTGGTGAAATATACGGGCAGAGGTGGAAAAGGTGGAGCAAGTGAAGCTCACGCTGAATTAGTAGCAAGGGTCAGGGGTATTCTTAACAAGAATGGTATTTCGTGGCAAGTAAGTTTGCTCGGAAAAGTAGATGTTGGCGGTGGTGGTACAGTTGCGAAATTCTTAGCGCAAGAAGGATTTAATACAATCGATATAGGTCCTGGACTGATGAGCATGCACGCACCATTCGAGCTTGTATCAAAAGCTGATTTGTATGAAACGTACTTAGCATTCAAAGTACTTATAGAAGAGTTATAACAGGCACGCAGGGGTGAAAGCATGGAAGGAAAGGCGTTCACAGAAGAAAAAAATTTAGAGGAGTTGCTGAGAGCAATTTGCTTTAGAATCCGTGTCCACGGCCGAGAAGCTTTGAAGAATTATAGCATAACCTCTGCACAATTTGATCTACTTCAGAGAGTGTATTTCAACGGTCCGCAGACTATGACTAAGCTGAGCCAAATGCTTGGAATAGCTAAGAGTACTACAAGTGGTTTGGTCATGAGGTTGGTGAGAGATGGATTTTTGAACAGAACAAGAGACCAAAAGGACAAGAGAATTTTCAAAGTTGAGATAACTGTTCTTGGTGAAGAAGTGATTAAGGCTGTCATTAAGAAGAGGGAAGAATATATTGGGACGATAATACGCAAACTTCCAGAAAAGAAGAGAGAAGAAATAAGAGAATCTCTGGAGATTTTATACAAACTTATGCAAGAGGAGGAATAATTGTTGATTTTTAATTTTTAATGTGCGTTAAGGAGGTTAGAATCTTTGAGGATTCTCAGGATCATTTTACTACTTATTTTGACATTTCAATTCAGTGCTTTTTCTTTAACGATTGAAGCTCCGAGTGGTAGTATGGTCTACTACAATGGAAAGTTGATAGGTACAATAAAAGAAAAAAGTATATCCTTTCAAGCAACATTTCCGGGAGAGCTGAAAGTAGTAAAGCCTGGATACGTTACCTTTGAAAAGATAATAACGGAAGACGGTACAATAACTGTGAATTTACAACTGCCAGCATTTCTGAACATTACGTTAAGCCCACAGAATTCTTTAGTTTTCATCGACAACGAAATGCTGAAAACTGAAAGCGATTCAACAAGCTTGCGCCTTCAAATAACGCCCGGGGTACATGAAATAAAGGTCATTGCCCCGGATTTTATGCAAAAATCTCTTAAAGTGGAACTTTCGCCGTATGAGGAGAAGTATCTTGATATATCTTTAAAAAGGACTGTAACTTTAAAACTCACTTCGGATAAACCAGTTAAAGGTGCAATCATAAACAACATGATTTTAGACTTGCCGGCTCAGATTGAGGTACTGCCAGGTAAGTACAAGCTCTACTTACCACAGAATTTCGTAAAAAGTATACAAGAGATAGAAGTTCCAGCTTATGATGAATACTCAGTGAATATAGACACTTCTGAATTTCGAAAACTTTCTTTGAGTGGAAAGCCAGAGAAAGCTTACGTAAAGATTGGAAATGATATATTTAAGCTACCACTGGAGAAGTTATTACCAGAAGGTGTTTATGCTTTAGAGATATTTGCAGAAGGCTTCTTTCCGTATAAGACCGTTGTTAATTTAAAAAACGACTACACCCTCTTTTACAGTCTCCAACCAGTACAAGAGATCGCGATGAGTGAAATTGCGAGCGACGCTCTTTTTTACGATTTATATGAGGTTCTATTTGACGGATATGAGCGGAAGTTATTACAGAAAAGGTCTTGGTTAACATCAATTAGAGAAAGAAGAACCGATAAAAGGGAACTTATCTGGGTTGGATTCAGTGATGGTTCCTTAAAGAGGTTACCAAATACTGTCCCAATAGTCATAACTTCGAAGATAAATCTCTATTACGATAGCATCGTCTTCCAAGGACCTGGAATTATACAGGTTGAAAAGGGTAGCGTTGTACGTTTTAGTGACGCAAAGGGTGTTTTGGAAGGCAGACAATTTAAAGCTGAAAAACTGACAGTTATAGATGATGGTACGAGATGTTTGGTTAATATTTATTCTGAACAAACGTGCGATGTTTACTGGGATAATGTATTCATTGGAAAAACACCGATATACTTATTCGTGACAACAGCGGGCGAACACAAGATTTCTTTTGTAAAGAATGGGATAACGATTGAGAATAAAGTAATAAACATTGACTCTGGTGTCCTGAATGAAATTGTCTTGCAAAAATAGAGAAAAACAAAAAGCCGAGGTGAGTCTCTATGATACTAAGAAAGTTTTTGATTATAACAGCTGTTCTCATTTTTCTAAATTCGGTCTTTCCCGCGACGATTAAAGATCTATCGCCTTCCGCTGCTGATTATAAGGCTGTAAATTTTCTTGTCGATGAGAAGATTATGGACGTTGACGCAAACAGTAATTTCAAACCATCTCTGCTAGTTACCAAACTTGATTTGGCAAGATATCTTTATGCACTCGTGAATAGGTATAATCTAATTGGACGCACAGAAGACTACAGTGATTCTATTAAGAGACTTGAGGCAAGAATCTCAGCTCTTGAGAAGCAAATGGAAAACATACCTAAAACGAGTTCAGCTGGTGTGAGTATCCCCCAGATTACAGCTTTACAAAATGAAATAAGTGACTTAAAGAAAAAGATTGCAAATTTAGAGAACACTTCGGTAAGTTCTACAAACGTTTCAAAAAGCATTGAACAGTCACTGACCCCTGTTCAAAATGATTTATCCAACCTTACTAAGAGGTTGACGAGTCTCGAAAATAAAGTCAATACACTTCCTCAACCGAAAGATTATTCTAAGGATATAGAGTCTATAAATTCAAGAATTACAAATCTTGAGAAAATAACCAGCAGTCTACCTCAACCGAAAGATATTCAGCAGCTAAATGAAAGAATAAATAACCTGAACAATTTAATTAACCGGGCTAACGATGAAATAGCTGGACTCAAAACTGAAATCAGAAGCGAAATCAAGACTGAGATAGAAAATGTTTCGACGAAAATTGACAGTAATTATCAACAGCAACTTGCCGAGATGGAAAAACTGAGACTCAGGGTTCAAAAACTGGAAGAAGTGATAAATAAAGGTGACGATTTTTTAAGAAGACTTGATGCGATAGATGCATTAACTCTTGTTAATATGTTTTCAACGGTTCAAGTGCTTTACAACAGGTTTGACCAAATCGAAGATAGGTATACGAAACTGGAAAATAAGATATCTGAGATTTCTGTCGAACAGCAGTACGTAATGAGTGAAATAGCAAAGGTATCTTCAAGTACTGACAAATTGCAAAATATGGATAATAGGGTGCAAAATGCCGAAAAGATAGCCATCGAATCAACACAAAGAGTTGATTCAATGAGTTTGGAATTGTCAAAAATTAAGAGCGAACTTGAAACTACAAGAATAATAGCGATAAGTGCTGTTGTACTTGCTGCAGTCCTCGGTATAGTTATTTTATTGAAATAGCAAACGTAAAGGTGATAACGAGTGCTGGGACTTGCACTTCAAGCGGGTGGAGTTAAAGGCTTTTCTCATATAGCCACCTTAAAGATTTTTGAAGAATGTCGAGCACGGCCAGATGTTATATCTGGTTCATCAGCCGGTTCAATAGTTGGTGGTCTGTACGCAATTTACACGAATGCTGATGCAGTATACGATATATTTGCAAAGACAGTGAAGAAATTTCTGAGAAGGCAGAAGACTAAGCCTGAACCGATTATGAACTTGGAAATGACAATTAAAGAATCTCTCTATTCATTGGATGAATATTATGAATTCTTTAAAGAACTCTTTGGAAAGACTAAGTTTTCGGAGCTAAAGATTAAATTGTTAGTAATTGCTTTCGATTTATCAGAAATGAAGAGTATGATAATTGACGAAGGTTTTCTTGTTGACGCTGTTCTTGCAAGCTGCACAGTTCCTGGAGTTTTCGAGCCAACTTATGTTGCAGGTAACAAAATGCTTGATGGCGGTGTGCTATCACCTGTTCCTGCTAAGGAGTTGAAGTACTACGGTGCTGATAAAATAGTTGCGAGCGTTTTTGAAGAGAACGTTCCTAATTATACGACATATGCCGATTTGATGCTTGTTGTTGACTGGTTAAAAGAAAGACAAATTATAAACAATGCAGTGAACTACGTGGACTTCTGTTTCAAATATCCAATTTCAGTTGGTTGGAGGGATTTTGACAAATGTGATAAGGTTTACTATGATGCTCTTAATGTTGCAAGGAGTGTGAAAGATGAGTTTCAGAGTTTCCTTGGGCGGTGATGTGATACATTACCTCGGAGCTGTGGGGTTCTTTAGAGCTCTCGACGAATCAAATATCTTAAACAACGTAGAGATCCATTGTAGTGGTTTCTCCTGTATTCCTGCCATTGTCTACCTCACCAAACCACAATCATCATACAACATTCTTTCAAATGCTTGGGCAGAAGCGCAAAAGGTTTTCAAAAATGCAGCTTTAACTTCTTTAGATGAGCTTTCTAAGAATATCCTATTGCTTTATAAGATGAGTACAGTTATCAATAAAGAGTCATCAAAGAAGAGAATTCAAGAATTTGTCGAAAAGTTTGTCCCATCCTGTGAGATAGCAGAAAGTGACAATGTTAAGGTTCACGCATTCGATGTTTCAACAAATAAGGACGTGATTCTTTATGGAAATTCAAAAGACCTCTTGCTGAAAGCCTTACCATACCCTTTAGATTTTGCTCCTGTGGAAAATTTCATTTCTTCAAGTTGGGTATTTGGTATTTCGGAAGGTGATGGTATAATATATCTCGATTGGATTGAAAGAAATACGCCTAAGCGAGCCACTGATTATCTCCTTCTCGCAACATTCGCAAGAACATCAGCCCTTGTAAATGAGAAGTTACAGAGGGCAAGATTTCCCTACAGAATTCGCTTATCAAATTCGAAGGACGATTTCAGAATAATCAGCCTAAAGTTTTATCAGATAGGACAGGAATTGGCAGGAGCTATCAAAAACGTTTAATTGGGAGGTGGACATATGAAAAGGCTTTTTAGAATTGTTTCCTTAATTGTTGTAAGCATTGTTATAGTAGCAGTCCTTACAGCTCAAACAACGACGACAATCACCACAACGACACAGAAAAAATCAAAAACCGTTAGGGTATCCGCGGATTACGTTGAACCAAAAAGCGATGTAATCTACTACAAGGGAAGAGTCTTTGTCAATATCGATGAAGACAAAGTGAGCGTAAAAACGACAGAGATGTATGTAAAGAAGGTAGGAGACAAGTGGAAGACCGTCGAGATACCTGTAAAAGCGGAATTTTCCTTCGATGGCGGAAGTGCTACCACAGAAAAAATGACTTACGATTTGGATAATCGCACTGGAACTTTGACAAATTCGACAGTTACAATAGTGGATTCGAAAAGCAACGAAAAGATAATAATAATTACCGATACGCTTAACTATGATTTGGAAAACGATCGGTACAACGGAACTAAAAAAGGGGGCGTAAGCATAACAAAGGGTGATATAACCGCTGTTGCCGATAGATTTGAGTACGATAAAAAGAAAGGCGAACTTTCTCTGTTCGGAGCAGTTGTCATAAACGATCCTAAGAAAGGCGTAAAGATGACAGCTTCAGATGCGGTCATCTACACAGAGAAAAACGATATGAAGGCTAACAACGCAAACATCGAACTTAAAGTCGATTAGGTTGATTGAATTGTTTCCACAAACTCAAAGATGAGGGATGAGCGTGAAGAGAATTATAATATCTGGCCCAACGGCATCTGGAAAGACAGATATAGTTGTTGAACTGTCTAAAAGGATTCCAATCGAAGTTATTTCTATGGATTCGAGGCAAATTTACAAATATATGGACATTGGGACGGCAAAGCCTGATCCTTATCAATTAACCCTTGTTAAACATCACATGATAGATATAATAGAGCCAAATGAGTATTTTAATGCATTTTTGTATCAAAAGGAAGCTAAAGAGATAGAAAAGGAGATTTTGGAGCGAGGAAAAATTCCAATTTATGTTGGTGGTACTGGACTTTATATTGATGCATTAGTAAAAGGCTTTTTTGAGGGTGTATCACGCGATGAGAACATACGTAAAGAGTTGAGCAAACTAAATGAACAAGAACCCGGTATATTAAGAAAAATGCTCGAAGAATTTGACCCTCAAGCTGCATCACACATACATCCTCAAGATATAAAAAGGACTATACGAGCACTCGAGGTTTACTTGAAGACTGGTAAGAGAATTTCCGAACTCCAGAAACAGCAACCAACAGAGGATTTTATTTTATTAGTGCTAAATCCAAAAAGGGAGGAGCTCTACGAGAGAATTAATCACCGTGCTGAGAAAATGATAGAGCATGGTCTTATCGATGAGGTTAAGAACTTGGTGGAAAAGTACGGTGATAACCTCGAATCTTTCAAAACAATCGGATATCGAGAAATTATCGATTACCTCAACGGTGTTTACAGTCTTGAAACAGCTATTCATTTAATAAAACGCAACACAAGACATTATGCGAGGCGCCAAATAATATATTTGAGAAGGTTCAACAATGCTATTTGGATTGAGCCAGACAAAGACACTGTGGAAAATATCGAGAACATAATCAGGAAAGAATACACTCTTTAAGGCTTTTCTTCAATCAATCCTCGACATTGGAGCGATCCTCAAGTAGGACTGAAAAAACGACAGAGGTGAAAGACATGGAATCGCTTTACAGGAAGTACAGACCTTCAACCTTCCGGGAAATTGTTGGCCAAGGACATATAAAAAAGCTGTTGAAAAATGCGTTGGAAAAGAGGACTCTTAGCCACGCTTACATCTTCGCAGGACCGCGAGGTACTGGAAAGACAACAACAGCGAGGATTCTCGCAAAGTCACTGAACTGTGAGAAGAACCAATTTGGTGAACCGTGTAACGAGTGCGCATCGTGTAAATCAATAGACAACGGTTCTCATCTTGATGTCGTTGAACTTGACGCAGCTTCAAACAGAGGCATTGATGAGATTAGAAAGATTAGAGACGGGGTCAACTTTACTCCAGTAATGGGAAAGTATAAAGTTTATATAATCGATGAAGTCCACATGCTGACACGTGAAGCTTTCAATGCGCTATTAAAGACTTTGGAAGAACCACCTGAGCACATCCTCTTTGTACTTGCAACGACAAATCCTGAGAAGATCCCGCCAACGATTATCTCCAGATGCCACGTTTTGGAATTTAGAAATATTTCAAAAGAAGACATTGTGCAAAGGTTAAAGGAAGTGTGTGAAAGCGAAGGATTTGACGTTACCGAAGAAGCTTTGGAAAAGATTAGTAAAAAGGCAGCTGGCGGTTTGCGTGATGCTCTGTCTATCTTAGAACAGGTAGTACGCTATGCAGGTGGCGAAGTAACTTCAGAAGTAGTAGAAGAAGCTTTGGGTTACGTTAGCGAAGATGTTTTGATGAGGTTTTTGGATGCTTTGTTTAGCGGGGATGGTCATACTGTAGAAAATGTGCTCGATGAAGTATATATAGAACGCGGTGATTTTGATACATTTTTAACGCAGCTTGTTGAATATGCTGTCGAAAAGAAGGATTACGAACATATAAAAATAGCAACCAAGATTTACGACATTCAAAAAGAGCTTAAGAACGCTGAAGAAAAGTTGATAGTCGCAAAGTTGCTATTTTTAAATCTCGTCGCTGAAACAAGAAATATCGAAAAGCCCAAAGAATCAAGAGTCCCAACCTTGGAGACTTCAAAGAGTAAAGAAAACTTAATTAAAAGTGCTAAGCCTGAAACGAAAGAGATTAAACCAAGCATTGATAAGCTCATAAATGTGAATGAAGTTGCTGAAAATATCGTTGATGGCGATGTTGCCCATGGGAATAAGGAAGAGATCAAACGCTCTGAAACGGGACAAGAACAGGAAAGTGTAAGTTTCATACCTGCTGCTACGAACGAAATTTCCAGCTCAAAAATGAAGTTAGTTACTAAAGAAATTTTAGATGACTTAAAGCTTAACGGAGATCTTTCGATTTATGTTGGTTTATCTCTTGCAACTGTTTATGAACTCGATGATGTTGTCAGAATTGTATTTGATAAATCCAAGCAGTTCAGTTATGAAATATTGAAGGAAAAGAAAGAACAGATAGAAATTTTGTATTATCAAAAATCTGGCAAGAAAAGAGAAGTGAAAATTGAGCTCTCAGACGATGATCATGATCCTGTCTTGGAAAAATTGAAAATGTTACTTAGCTGATTTACAAAAAGAGGGGGGAATGGGTATGCTCGATATATATGATGTTATTAATAAGGCAAAGTCAGCAAGAGCTACGGACATACATATATCAGCTGGTAATCCACCTATCATACGCGTAGACGGTTTTTTGTCGAGAATGCAAGGATATCAACCATTGAGTGCCGAGGATGTTTCTTATGCGGTTAAATCTCTCTTAGAGTCTGAAGACGTTATAGCTGATTCCAAAGAGACTGATTTCTCTTTCGGCTTCCAAGATGTTAGAATAAGGGCCAACCTTTATTACGAGCGCGGGAATCCTGCACTTGCACTGAGAATTATCACAAAGCGAATTCGAACATTCGAAGAACTGGGATTACCGAGCATTTTAAGGGACTTTTGCGATAGAGATACTGGATTAGTTATCGTAACAGGTCCAACTGGTAGTGGTAAATCGACAACATTAGCAGCTATGATAGACTACATAAATTCAAAGTACGCATATCATATAATAACAATTGAAGACCCGATAGAATACGTCTTCGAAAATAAGAATTCCTTGATTCACCAAAGAGAAATTGGTAGAGATACGGAATCTTTTGCTGACGGCTTGAAGTACGCACTCAGGCAAGACCCAGATATCATACTCGTTGGAGAAATGAGAGATTTGGAGACGATTTCTTTGGCATTGACAGCTGCCGAAACAGGGCATCTCGTTTTCGCAACTTTGCATACAAACTCAGCAGCAACAGCTCCAGAAAGAATAGTTGATGTATTTCCTGCTCATCAACAAAAGCAGGTATCATTACAGCTAGCAAATACATTGGTAGGCGTTGTATATCAAAGGTTAGTACCTAAAAAGACATCAGGTATGATGCCTATCGTCGAGGTCTTAGTCGCGAACAGTGCTGTGAAGAATCTAATAAGAGAAGGAAAAATACACCAGATAGAGAGCATAATGCAGACAGCTCAAAAATTAGGAAACATACTTTTCGATGATGCGCTTCTCAAAGCATATTTCTCAGGCGAGATAAGCAAAGAAGTAGTTGTGGGATTTGCAAGGAATCCAGAGGAGGTGGCTAAAAAAGTAGGATGGACAGGAGTTTGATGGAGAGCATAAGGAATTGGGTAAACGAGACTCTAAGTGAATTAGAGAAGAAGCTCATGGAAAACCTCGAGCTGAAGGATATGATTAAGGTTTCATCGGATTTTACTAAGTATAAAGAGCTCGGTGAACTCATAAACGAGTATTTTAATCTCTTGGATGAAATAGAATTGTGGAGAGAAGAGCCTGGTAGTGAAGATGAGATATCAAAACTTGAGAGAAAAATCGAGGGACTTTCAAATGAAATTCTTGCTCTCTTGCTTCCAGATGATGAATTTAGAGACAGAAATGTCTTCTTAGAAATCAGAGCGGGAACGGGAGGCGAAGAGGCTGCGCTTTTTGCTGGTGACCTGCTAAGGATGTACCTTAGGTATGCAGAATCAAAAGGCTGGGATACCGAGATACTTGATGAAAGCAAATCCGACCTTGGTGGATACAAGGAAGTGGTGATTAGAATAAAAGGAAAAAATAGTGGGACGTATATGAAATATGAACGAGGTGTTCACAGAGTTCAAAGAGTACCGGTTACAGAATCTGGTGGGAGGATTCACACATCAACTGCCACCGTCGCAGTTTTACCAGAAATTAAAGATGTAGATGTGTATATAGACCCAAAGGATTTGAGAATAGATACCTATAGAGCAAGTGGTGCGGGAGGACAGTATGTTAATAAAACCGAGTCTGCAATTAGAATTACTCATATCCCAACGGGTATTGTTGTTACATGTCAATCTGAAAGGTCCCAGCTGCAGAATAAAGAAAGAGCGATGATGGTTTTAAGGGCAAAACTTTACGAATTAGCAAGAAGAGAGCAAGAGGAGAAGATGTCTTCTGAAAGGAAGAACCAGATTGGAAGCGGAGAGAGAAGCGAAAAGATACGTACGTACAACTTCCCGCAAAACAGGGTTACTGATCATAGAATTAACCTTACAATCTATAACCTTCAGGCTGTGCTTGACGGCAACCTTGATTTGATTATTCCAAAACTAATGCAGTATGACATAGAAGAACAGTTGAAAGGTCTTGGCATAATTCAAGAAGTGGAGGGAGAATGATGCTATACGTTGTTGACCATCCTTTGGTAAAACATAAACTTACCATAATGCGAAAAAGGGACACAGGACCAAAGGAATTCAGAGAATTGCTCAGAGAGATAACTTTACTCATCGCTTACGAAGCGACAAGGCACATTGAAGTGTTCGAAATGGATGTTGAAACACCTTTAGAAAAGACGAAGGGTTACTACATAAACGATAAAGATATAGTCATAATACCTATATTAAGAGCTGGGCTTGGAATGGTTGATGGGATACTTCAACTACTTCCGAACGCATCGGTTGGCCACATCGGTATTTACAGAGACCCGCAGACGTTGAAAGCTGTTGATTATTATTTTAAGACACCTAAGCTCAACGATAAGAGTGAGATATTTATCTTGGATCCGATGCTTGCGACAGGTGTATCTGCAATCGATGCGATAACGAAAGTTAAAGAATTGGGAGGTAAGCAAATCACTTTCATTTCTTTAATCTCATCCCCTGAAGGTGTGAAAGCACTCGAGGATGCTCATCCAGATGTTGATATCTACACTGCTTCACTTGACAGAGAATTGAACAACCACGGATATATATTGCCAGGACTTGGCGACGCTGGGGACAGATTGTTTAGAACGAAATGATTTTTTTGACTCGAAAACGGAGGTGTTTACCGCTTGAGTGAAGGTATAAGCATGAGGCAATTGGAAGAAATGAACATGAAAGAATTGTACGAACTGGCCCGAAAGTACGACATACCGCGATACACAAGCATGAGAAAGCAGGATCTGATATTTGAAATCTTAGAGGCAAAAGCAAAAGCGGAGGGCTATTTCTTTGGAGAAGGCGTCTTGGAAATAGCCCCGGATGGTTATGGCTTTTTGCGTAGTCTTGAGACTATGCTGACGGGTCCCAAGGACATATACTTATCACAATCACAGATAAGAAAATTCAATCTTAATACAGGGGACATTGTTTCCGGTGTTATACGCCCGCCGAAGGAAGGCGAACGTTTTAATGCAATGATAAAGATCGAAGCGATAAATTATAAACCACCTGAATTTGCGAATGAAAGGGTTAATTTTGAAAATCTCACGCCTGATTATCCAAAAGAAAAATACATTCTTGAAACAAAGAGCGATGTTTTCTCTACAAGAATCATAGACTTGTTTGCACCAGTGGGCAAAGGGCAGAGAGGAATGATTGTTGCTCCTCCAAAAGCGGGAAAGACCACCATACTTAAGGAAATAGCCAATGGAATTGCGGAAAACCATCCTGATACTGTGCGAATTGTCCTCCTAATAGATGAAAGACCTGAAGAAGTAACTGATATAAAAGAGTCCGTAGATGCAAAAGTTATAGCTGCTCCATTCGATATGCCGTCCGAAAAACAGATAAAAATAGCCGAGCTTACACTGGAAATGTGCAAAAGACTTGTAGAGTACGGAAACCACGTTGTCGTTCTTTTGGATAGTTTAACAAGACTTGCAAGGGTGTATAATGTTACTGTACCACCGAGTGGCAAATTACTAACTGGAGGAGTTGACCCTGCAGCATTGCACAAGCCGAAACAATTTTTCGGCGCGGCTCGGAATACGCGAGAAGGTGGTAGTCTGACGATAATAGCTACCGCACTTGTAGAAACCGGTTCGAAGATGGATGAAGTTATTTTTGAGGAGTTCAAAGGAACTGGTAATATGGAGTTAGTTCTTTCACGGCAGCTTGCGAATAAAAGGATATTCCCAGCTATAAATATAACGCTCTCTGGAACAAGGAAAGAAGAACTACTATTAGACCAAAATAGTTTAAAGAAAATTTGGCTCTTGAGACGTATGCTTGATTCAATGTCAGAAGAAGATGGTTTAAAACTCTTACTCAGCAAGATGAAAACAACGAAATCTAACGAAGAATTCTTGGCCCTGATCGATGCACAGAAGAATGCCTAAGAATCTAATTTCTGAGTCTCACCGATGTATCTTGGAATGCTTCCGAGATTCTAAGCATTAATCTACTGAGGTGAACGAATGAAAATTCTAAGATGTACTTCGGTTTTCGTTGTTCTTTTTGTTCTTCTGTCAGCTGTTTTTGGTATTTCAAATCAAGCCATTGAGTATTATTCAGCTGCTGAATTGTCGTATAAAGCAGGAGATTACGCTACGGCGCTCCGAAATTATGAACTTGCATTGTCTGTCGATTCAACAATAGAAGGATATGACTCTCAACTCAAATTTAAGATGGGCATATCCGCATACATGATAGGCGACTATGACAAAGCCAAAAGTTACTTGTCTGGGTATCATAACGATTTTGTTAACGCGCTCCTCGAATCTATTGCTCAAAGAAAGGCTCAAGATGAATGGAAAAAATGGATTGTTAAAAATAGACCGGTAACTTCTGAAATGCCGGAAGTTTCTTCACAGGTTCCTGAAACGCAAACAAAAGGGAAGAACAATTACTTTTTGCTTACGGTGTTAATATTCGCAATTACTTTTTCCGTTCTCATATTTGCAGAGTTCAGGATTTATCGGCTGAGAAAAGTTGTTGAGCTGCCGGTGAGACCTGAAGCACAGCCAGTAGAACAGCCAATAGTTGTCGAAGCTGAAAAGATGGAAGAAGCAATTATATCTGAAGAATTACAATTGCTTCCGAAAGATGCCAAAGTAATAGATTTCGAATCTCTTATGAACAGCGAAATAGACGTCTTTAAGGACATTCTCGAACAAATTCAATCTCAAAATATCCCATCAACAGGTACAGAAGAGAGCAAAGAGCCGATGATTTACGGTGAGCAGGCAGAACTGGACAAAGATGTTGAAACTACGGATGAACGTGAAAAACTAATACACGAAATATTGGACGAATCGAGAGAGCTTGTTGAGAGTATCGAGGAAGAAAAGCTTAATGTAGAAAATATTTTGAGCGAAGAGAAAGGAATATCAGAAGAGCATATTGACCTAGAAGACCAGGAAATGTTTCTACTTGAGCGACTGAGAGAGATTTCAGACAAATTAGAAGAACAAAAGAACATTACCGTTGAAGAGTTTGAAAGTATTCAAAAAGATTTCGAAGAATTTGATGAAATAGAGAAAATAACGGAAGATGAAACAAAGATTCTTGTCAGAAAGCTTATTGAATTACACAGGGGTGGAAATAATTGATCTTCTTTATATTAGCTGTGTATGTGGTTGCATATTTGTACATAATTTTTAAAAGCGAGACCGCTTCTATAACTACCTTTATATTTGGTTTGCTATCCGTACTCTTGTTGGGAGCTTTTGATTTTGAAAGCGTCTCAAAAATAGTTGATTTTAATACTCTCTTCATACTTATCGGTATGATGATAATGGTTTCTGTATTGAAAAGAAGGGGTGTTTTTAGCGAAATTTCACGTATTCTTATCAAGATGAGTAAAGGAAATTTTCTGGTGCTTACAATGTTAATCTATATTGGTATATTCTTTTTATCCGCTTTCTTAGATAACGTGACAACAATTATCATCTTTGTACCTATATTGTTTTATACTGCTGAATCATTGGAATTGGACCCAAAACCACTTTTAACAAACGCAATCCTTTTTTCAAACTTAGGCGGTATGACAACAGCGATAGGTGACCCACCGAATATAGTAATATACAGCGTTTCTAAGTTAAGTTTTATTTCTTTCATAACTCACCTCATGCCCCCTGGGATACTTATCATGCTTTTTCAGTTATATTTTCTCGGCAAAAATGTCAGGTACCCAAGAACCGGTATTGGTATAAATATCGAAGCATCCAAGCGTTCTGAAAATCAGAAATGGCTTTACTATTTTATTGCCTTCACAGGTGTCGTTTTATTCATGGCATTTCACGAAGCGCTTGGATTGGAACTTGGAGTTATTTCTATAATTTATGCTTTCACAATCTTGTTTGTTGAAGACATGAATATCCACTCTATAGGTGATGATATCGAGTGGGATTCTATATTTCTCATATCAGGGTTGTATCTTCTCAACTATTCAATCGAGCAAATTAACATAACAAAACCTTTATTAGCTGTGCTTTCTCCTCTTGCTAATTCAGTATTTCTTCCTTTGTTTATTCTCTGGTCTTCCATGTTTGTGAGCGGATTCCTCAGCGCACTTCCTGTTACACTTCTTTACCTCTCGTTGATAAAAACTTTAATAAGGTTAGGAGCTGGTAATGAACTCTACTGGGCTCTTGCACTCGGGATTGGTGTCGGTGGAAACCTCACCCCAATTTCATCTATGTGTAATATAGTAGGCAATAATCTTTTTAGAAATATGAAAAACGAAACATTGTCATTCAAAGAGTTCACCAAAAGAATGTTGAAGCCAGTTTTATCTGGTGGTATAATCTCAAGTGTCTTTTTGATCGTATTCTGGTGGTTTGGTATTTGATTTGCTTTTGCTTGGAGGTGGCTGTTGTGAAAATTGTCGTTGCCGCTGTATTTGCAATCGTTTTGTATTTTGTCATAACCAATAAAATAAACAAGACAATAGCAGCAATGGCCGGTGGATTAGTTTTGCTGTTTATTCGAGTTTTTCCGGATCCGTTCGAAGGATTAGAGAAATCTTTAGATATTAATACTATATTCTTCCTTGTTGGAATGATGATCTTTGTAAGAGTAATGGAAACCTCGGGCATATTTGAATACATAGGTATAAAAACTGTGAAGCTGGCTGGCAAGAATGTTCGCTCTCTCTTTTTAGCTCTCACGTTTGTCGTTGCGGCTGTTTCGGCCTTTATAGATAACGTGACAACCATCTTGATATTTGTTCCTATTACATTTGCGATTACTGATATTTTGGAAATAGATCCTGTACCATTCATAGTGGGAGAGATATTTGCATCGAACATCGGTGGTACTATGACGCCTATTGGAGATCCACCGAATATCCTTATCACTTCCGCAGCAAGAATACCGTTCACAGAGTTTGCAAAATACATGGTTCCTATAAATTTATTGATCTTAGCTTTAGCTGACTTGGTTTTGATAGTAGTTGGTGGGGAGAATTTCAAGAAGAAATTTCCAGCTGAATTCATAAAAGGGCTTGACGAAAAAAGGGTTGTAACAAGTAAAAAGAAATTTTTTAACTCTGCCGTCTTTATGATTCTTATAATAACATTATTCTTACTGCAGAAGCAACTTAAGTTGGAAAGTTCAATAATAGGTTTGACGGCTGGTTTTTTTGGATTATTGTTGTTCGAACGCCAGGAGATCACGCCATTTTTAGAAAAGGTTGAATGGGAAGTAATATTCTTTTTCTTCGGACTTTTCATTATAACTGGAGCAATGGAACATGTTGGCATTATGAAAGATATAGCTACATTACTTGTGAAACTTTCAAGTGGTTCGATGACAATTCTTTCATCCGTTATAGTTTGGGCATCTGGAATAGTTTCTGGATTTGTTGACAACATCCCATTTGCAGCAACTATGATACCGGTTATTAAAGGACTTCCGAACATTAATCCTAATTTTTCAAATATAACACCTTTGTGGTATGCTTTGGCACTTGGTGCATGTCTTGGTGGTAATTTGACACCGGTTGGTGCTTCTGCAAACGTTGTAGGCTTGACACTTTTAAAGAAATACAAAGATACTGAAATTACGTTTGGGAAATTCTTAAGATATGCAATACCTGTTGTATTCATAAGTTTGGTCATCTCAAACATTTACTCGATAATCTTGCTAAGGATTATTTAACTTAGTGCAGGTTATGAAAAGGAAAGTAGCTGATATCGACAGAATCACGAACGGGTGCAGTGAAGCTTTTGAATTTTCGGATTTAATGGACGTACAAAACAAGCTCCGCGAAAAAGTGGAGCTTAACTTTTTGGATTTCGATGAACTTGAGACTATTGCCGGTATCGATGTTAGCTACATCGATGAAGAGGCCTTAGGTATAGTTGTTCTGCTTGATAGAGAACTTAACCTCATCCAAGTTCTTTCCCACCGAGAAAGGGTTAACTTTCCATACATACCGGGATTCTTGGCATTCAGAGAAGCACCGGTTATTTTGAAATGTTTCGAGCAACTTGAAAAACTGCCTGACTTAGCTGTCTTCGACGGACAAGGTATAGCACACCCGCGCGGTCTTGGAATAGCGAGTCATGTCGGGGTTTTGCTCGGTATTCCAACGATTGGGGTCGCAAAAAGTAGACTACATGGTTATTGTGAACAGCCAAAGCAAGTTGGCGAAGCGACAGTATTAAGAAATGAGAGAGGAGAAAAAATAGGCTATTGCTACATGTCGAAACCTAAAACAAAGCCAATCATTATTTCTCCAGGGCATAAGTGTGATGCTGATTCTGCACTGAGTATAGTCAAGCGCTTGATTAAGGGATACAAATTACCTGAACCGGTGCGATTAGCTCATTATTACTCACAAAAGTTGAAGTCAGGAATATAATTATTACCCCTCACCATCCTATCATCTATAAATTATTCCAATCTGGATTGTAACTCTCCTTTCATGATGACTGCTTTCTTCAACCGTACAATATTACAAAATTCTAAGGATTTTTTAAGGTTACCTTTATAAAATTCATCATGAAAATCCACAAATTCTATGAGAGGAGGTGTTTGTATGAAGAGATATCTTGGACTCGTTTTTATCTTGATATTTACAGTTATATCCATTGGAGCTATTAAACCATTTCAGATGCAAGACTATCTAAAAAACTTCATCTTGGATAAGACATCATATGAAACCTCTGGAACAGTAAAAGAAATAGTTGTAGGTCCTCGTGGTGCTGGTTACGTGGTTCTTACAACGGAAGCAACTGAAGTCAAATTACCAGGGATGTTTCTTAATCTATCAACTTTGAAAGTCGGAACTAAGATAGACATAAAAGGAACAAAGTACATAGTGTTCGTTCCAACAAGTCTTGAAGCTGATGGATACAAATTGATCTTGAGACGGAAGGTACCTCAAGGTGTTGAAACAATGGCTGTAAATGGAACCATAAAGAATATCGAAATTACAAAAACGGCAGTAACCATTGTTATTGTTGATGAGAATAATAAAGAATACAGACTACCGGCTGCCATCATACCATTCTGGAAGAATTTGAAACAAGGAACGAAAATCACTTTTACAGGGTTAAAAAGAACAATCGAGGTCAAAGAAAGTATAACAATTGATGGGAAAACATACAAATTAGAGCCAAGGGCTTATCTTATGCAACAATTCGGCATGGCAACTCAATGTTTCCCAACTCTAATGATGCATAGATTTGGAAGAAGATAACGTCAAACTCAGATGATTACCGATAACAACAAAGCGCCGGAAAACCGGCGCTTTCTCTATTTTTTAGATTGTCGAATTATTCTCTATTTCCCAACTCTTTATCGAGCATGTAAAGTCCTGTCGGGGAATCTTGTAGCTTTTTGAGCTTTCTGACAATCAAGTCAGTCTGAGCTTCTTCCTCAACCTGCTCCTTTATGAACCATTGTAGGAATTGTTCCGTGGCATAATCTTTCTCTTCTTTGGCAATTTCAAGAATGGTATTAATGCTTTTGGTTATAAATTTCTCATGCTCGTAAGCGGCTTCGAATGCATCTAATGGACTCTTCCAATCTGACTTTGGTTTCTCAAGTGCTGGGAGTTCAACTCTTGAACCTCTTTCGTAAAGGAATTCGTAAATCTTCATTGCGTGTCCAAGTTCTTCTTTGGCCTGGACCTTCATCCACTTTGCAAATCCGGGTAAATCATTTGCATCAAAGTATGTTGCCATCGATAAATATAGATAAGAAGAAAATATCTCCTTCCCAACTTGTTCGTTTAAAGCGTTGAAAACTTTTTCGCTCATCATAATCCCTCCTATAGTTTTACTTTTCCTAATTAAAGAACTTTTTCAACTTCTTCATATGGTGGTTCTACCCTTGGATCTTCCGTTACCCATGCATAGAGAACTTTACCATCTTCAACGACAAACACAGCACGCTTTGCGACTGTATAATTCGGTATACCTATAAAATTTTCGTGTACTCCGCCGTATTCTTTTGAAACTAACCCACCAAAATCTGATAGCAGTCTGAAATTAATTCTATTCTTCTCAGCAAAAGCCTTGTTTGCAAAAGGACTATCAATACTGATTCCGAATATTGTAGCGTTTAAGTTGTTAAACTTTGCAATCATATCCCTAAAAGTGCATAGTTCTTTCTCACATACACTGGTGAAAGCTCCTGGGTAAAATACAAGAACAACTTTCCCTTTAATCGATGACAACCGAACCTTGTTCAATTCGTGATCAACTAATTCAAAATCTGGTGTACCCATTCCAACTTTTAACATATAACCACTCCTTTGTATAAAATCAGTTTACAAATAAAATTATACCAAATATAATTTTGTGTGTCAACACTTTTTTATAAACGAAAACCATTCATGCATTTAATATGGTTACTATCGTTGAAAATGAATAGTTAGAGACAGAAAATGATAAGTATTCCGAAATATTTTCATCTAAGGAGTAATAATTAAAGTTCAAAAAACATTTGCAACTTTTCCGTAAAGTGTGTTATAATATATCTGTACCTGAGCACTTATTAATGCAAACCATCACATCCTTTTGAAGGGGGGATTTTTGTGAAAAAGTGGTTAGTACTTCTTGTCAGTCTTTTTGTGGCAGTCCTTGCTCTTGCGGCTTTTGATCCTACGGTTTACGTCGAAGCAACCATTGGCGAACCTGACACACTCGACCCACACCTTGCTTACGACACAGCCAGCGGTGAAGTTCTTTACAACGTTTATGAAAACCTTATTGCTTACAAAGGCAGAAGCGTTAGCGAGTTCGAACCGAGACTTGCAACAGAAGTTCCATCTGTGAAAAACGGACTCATTAAAGACGGTGGGAAGACATACGTTTTCCCAATCAGAAAAGGAGTAAAGTTCCACAACGGTAACCCGCTTACACCAGAAGATGTTGAATACTCATTCGAACGCGGACTTCTTTACGACCCAGAAGGCGGTCCAATGTGGGTGCTCTGGTACGCGATTTTCGGAACACATTCAAGAGATGAAGCTCTTGAAGAGTTTGTAGGAAAACCAGTTGATGAGATTTATGACAAGAGCGGTGAGCCGAAGCCCGAGTACAAGCAGAAACTCATCGATTTCTACAAACAAGTTGTTGATCCAGCAATCGAAGTTCAAGGTGACAATGTTGTGATTAAACTCAAGAGAGCATACGCACCATTCATGAACATCATTGCACAAAGTGCCCACTGGGCAGCGATACTTGACAAAGAGTACTGTATAAAACTTGGACTCTGGGATGGAAAAGCAGAAACATGGTGGAAGTACAAAGATATGGAAAAAGAAGAATCACCACTTTACGGAACGGCAATGGGTACAGGTCCATACAAATTCGTCGAATGGGACAGAAAACAACAGAAAATTACACTCGTTGCAAATGAAAACTACTGGAGAGAACCAGCGAAGATAAAGAAAGTTATAATTTGGGGTATCGATGAATGGTCAACAAGAAAAGCAATGCTTGAGAAAGGCGACGCAGATTCCATAGCAGTCGTTCTCGAATACCTTGACCAGTTGAGAGGTAATAAGAACATACAAATTATCGAAAACATTCCAACAATGTCTGTTACGGTTCTTGCATTCAACTGGTCAGTCAACCCATCAAGCAAATACATAGGCAGTGGAAAACTTGACGGAAACGGAATACCGGTTGATTTCTTCAACGATGTGAACGCGAGAAAAGCAGTGGCATCGGCAATTAACTACGATGCTCTTATCAGAGACGTTCTCAAAGGTTTTGGTAAGAGAATACCAACAGCATTGCCAGAAGGACTCCTTGGATTTGATCCATCACTGCCACTTTACAAGTTCAACGTTAAATCAGTCCAAGACTACCTTAAGAAAGCATGGAATGGTCAAGCATGGACAAAAGGAATTAAGTTCAGCGTTGCTTATAACCAAGGAAACACAGCAAGACAAAGAGTCGCTGAAATGGTTAAGATGTATATGGAAATGGCAGCACCTGGAAAAGTCAAGATCGATGTCCAACCACTCCAGTGGCCAACATTCTTGGATGCAACGAAACGCGGCGAACTGCCAGTGTTTATACTCGGATGGCTTGCTGACTTCCCAGACCCAGATAACTTCATCTTTACATACTACCACAGCAACGGTGACTACTCATCAAGACAAGGTGAGAACTTCAGAAAATTCGTAAGCACCCCAAGAAAAGAACTTGGCGGAAAGAGCCTTGATGAACTTATCGAGGAAGCCGCAGCAGAAACTGATCCAGCAGTCAGAGGCAAGTTGTACGCACAAATTCAAAAGTTCGTTGTTGACAACTGTATAAGCGTACCAGTTTATCAACCAGTTGGAGTACGCGTCCAGAGAACATGGGTCAAAGGTTGGTTTGACAACCCAATGAGACCCGGTATGGACTTCTACACAGTTTACAAACAACAATAATCAGTAATGAAATTAAAAGCCGCTGGGAAACCAGCGGCTTTTTTAGTTATTCATATAAGGTTACGAAATTTTGGTTCTCTTTCCTTGGTAAGTGTCTTTCGTTTTGAGTGTGTTCTCTATTAGGTTTACTATTTCTGTCTTTGTCTTACCCCAATTTCCGAATAACGTTCCCGAATGCGGAGGATCAGCAACTAGTCTGTGAATGGTAATCTTGGGTGATAGATTTTCTAAGAATGTGACGCATCTTTCAACATAGCTATCCAATGTTCCGACTTCCAGTTTCCCGGTTTTATACATTTCACCAAAGATTGAACCTTCAACGATGTACAATGAATGTATCTTCACTCCATCGACTCTAAGCGCACTTAAAAGTTTTGCACTCTCTATAACGTCTACGATGTTGTCACCAGGTAAATTGAGTATCACGTGAGAAACAACTTCAAAATTGTATTTCTTAATCAAATTGACGGCATATATGTATTCGGCTAACGTGTGGCCTCGGTTTATTTTCAGCAACGTATGGTAATTGGCACTTTGCAAACCAATGTCGAAAGATATCTCGATATTGTATTCTCTCTTTATTTCATCCACCAGATTCAGCACGTTTTCGTCTATACAATCAGGCCTTGTTGCTATATCAAGCTGGACTATGTCTTCATCAATTGCCTGAATATATGTTTTTCTCAGAACATCGATTGGTGCGTAGGTATTGGTATAATTCTGAAAATAAGCTATGAACTTTTTGATGCCCTTCTTCTTGTAACGTTCTTTCATTTTTTCGAGTTGTTCTTTTATACTAAACCCCCCGAAAGTTGTAAAACCGCTTCCCGTTTCGTCACAAAATAAACATCCGGGCCTTCCGTAAGTCCTATTTGGACACGTAAAACCTGCGTTAATTGGTAGCCTTTGAACCTTTTCACCATATTTCTTCTTCAGTTCAATGCTCAGCTTTCTATACCTGTAACCTTCTTCGAGAAAATCGAAAATCTTGAAAGCACCTCCTCAGCATCTATTGTTGGATATTTACCATCTATATAGACGAATTTTCCATTCACCATCGTTGCGTAAACGCTGTCTGTAAATGAATGAACTAAATTCTCTAAGAATTTATGTTTAGGTTGCAGCTGGATATGGTTGCTATCGAAAATGACAAGGTCAGCTGGCATGTCGACGGCTATTTCACCACCCGAGAGTCTTAGAGCCTCGTAACCGTTCTTTGTAATAGAATTGAACGCTTCATATATGTTGAAATTTTCAGGAGATTTCACCTTTTGAGAGAGTACCGTTGTTCTTAAATCAAAAAGAACGTTTTGCGAATTATTACTCGCGGGACCGTCAGTTCCTATTGTTATTTTTATACCTTTCTTCAACATTTCCACAATCGGCGGAATACCGTTTCCCAATTTCATGTTACTGACGGTATTGATGGAAGGGTATGAATTTTTTAGAATTTCTAAGTGCTCATCCCTCAGTTGGGTACAATGTACCGGTATGAAGTGAATTTTATCAAACCCAAGGTTTATAATCTCTTCTGGTGAATATCTTTCGTACTCCCAAGCGTTCTCAAAAAAGTGCATCGTTACCAGCATGTCGTTTGATTTTGCAACATCTAATATTCTCAGAAGATATTCTCTCGAGCAGCTGTATGGTGCGTGAGGACCAAGACCAACATAGATTCTGTCATCATACCCATGCCATTTTTCATACAGCTTAATATTCTCGTCTAACCTGCCGTTGTCATCGCCATTGCTATCTACGAGTCCTCTTGTAATAACAGCTTTCATGCCAAAATCTGCAACCGCCTGTGCGACCATTTCCTCGTGAAAATACATATCGCAAAAAGCAACAACACCATGAGATGCCATTTCCATCATGGACACTATTGAACCGTAGTATATTGCTTCAGGTGTCAAGCGTTCTTCAGCAGGCAGGATTCTTTCAAAAAGCCAGGTGTTGAAAGGGATATCCTCGGCATAACCCCTGAGAACGGACATACCAACGTGGGTATGAGTGTTTACAAAGCCAGGCGTGATTATCTTTCCTGAAAAATCTATAGTTTCTTCCCTGTCTTGTGAAATGATTGTCTCGCCAAGCGAGTTTATGTAACCGTTTAAAATACGAATGTCCAATCTTTCAAGTTTCCCGTTTATTAGAACAAGAACGTTCTTTATTACCATTAAAGCACAACCCTCTCCGCATCTAACCAAAGGTGTTCCAGATCATAGAATTCTCTTGCGCTTTTTGTAAATATGTGAACAACTATTTCACCTGCATCGATCAACATCCAGTCGTATCCTTCACCGCGATCGTAATATATGATATCTTTTCCAATATCATTGAAGAAATCGACAACCTCGTCTCTTAAGCTCTTCATGTGTATATTACTGTTTGCGGTACAAACAACAAAATAATCAGTGAGCAGCCTTGTCTTCGACATGTTCAGTATAACTGGATCTATCGCTTCCTTCTTTTCGAGTACATTCATTAATTTTTTTAAGATTTCGGTCAAATCGAAAGATTCTTTTACGCTTTTTTCACTCAACTCTTAAGCACCTCCCAGATTCAGTTCTTCGTTTATTCTTCCATTTACTAAGTAATCTCTAACATATCCGACAAGATAGAACGAACCAGTGACGAACTTGGCTTCATGTTTGAGTTCTCTAAGCTTATCGACTGCGATTAACGGTTCGGGTTCAAGAATGACATCCTTACAGTATTTCTTGGCGATTTCGTAAGTCTCTTGGAATTTCTGTGCACGTTTTGACGGTGGTCTTGTTATTATCAGTGTGTCGAATTTCGGACCTATCGCTCTGAGTACATTCTCTTTATCCTTGTCATCAACTATACCGAATACCCCTGCCCTGCTTTTATTTGGAAAGTAAAGTTCTATGTTTTCAGCAAACTTTTCAGCAGCTTGTGGATTGTGTGAACCATCAAGTACAACTCCGTTTACTATTTCAAATCTGCCGGGAATAAAAGCACGTTCAAATGCACTTTTTACAGCTTCTTCATCAAGTTTGTGTGCCAGTTCGAACGATTTTAGTGCTATACCAACGTTGTAAAGCTGGTGAGTTCCGTTCAGCTTGACAGGTATGTTCTTTATTGTATTCTCACCATAGTAATTATACACATTTTCATTAAAAGAATATTTTACAGGCTCTACAACAAAATCCTTACCGAACTCGTAGACTTTAGAATTCTTTTCCTTTGCTACCTGCTTTATAACATTTAATGCTCCTTCTGGCATCATACCTAAAACGACAGGTTTTCCTTCCTTAACAATTCCTGCCTTCTCAAATGCTATCTCTTCCACTGTGTTTCCCAAGACGTTCGTATGCTCGAGAGAGATAGTGCATATGACCGATACTTCCGGTGTTAGCACATTTGTTGAATCGAACCTGCCACCGAGTCCGACTTCCACACTTCCGTACTCGACATTTTTCATCTTCGTTATGTAAAAGTACATAGCTGTCATGTATTCAAAAAAGCTTGGAGAAAACTCTTCGCCAAGTCTGTCCATTTCCTCAGCATGTTTTCTTACTTCATTTGCTGCTTCAACAAACTCATCTTCTCCGATGTTCGATGTGTTGTAATGAAATCTCTCAAGTATAGTTGACAGGTGAGGTGAATAAAAACCAGTAACGCTATGGCCGTGGTGATAAGTCAAGTACTCGAGGAACGTTGTCACGCTACCTTTCCCGTTTGAGCCTGTTACGTGGAAGAATTTAATTCCAGAATGGGGATTACCCATTCTGGAAAGCAAACCTTCTATTCTAAAAAGACCTAACTTCATCGTGTTGTATGGACGAGTAAAATACAAGTATTTTAAGGTGTCTATAAAAAGTCCAGAGTTGCTCATCTGTTTTCCTCCAAGTCGTGAATTATCTGCTCGATTTTAGAAATTTGCTCGTTAAACATCTTCTGTTTTTCCCTTGTTTCCTCGACAATGTCTTCTGGTGCGTTTTTCAAGAAGTTTTCGTCTTCAAGTTTCTTGGCGAATTTCTCAAGGTCTGTTCTCAGTTTTTCGACCTTTTTCTTCAACCTTGCAACCTCAGCTTTGACATCTATCAGTGTGCCAAGCGATACATAGGTCTCAAGGTTTGGAGAGACGTACGCGGTAGCACACATCTGCGGCCTTCCCTGAACGAATTCAATATCTTCAACATTTCCAAGGAATTTTATGTATTCTTGCTCTTCTTGGGACAGGTTACCCTTAGCATATGTCTTAACCTTTGTAGACTGAGGAACGTTGACTTCCGCTCTAACGTTTCTCACGCCTCTTATAATTTCCATTATCTGTTCAAATCTCTTCTCGGATTCTTCGTCGATGTACTCACCAAATACCTTAGGCCATTCAGCGATGACCAACGATTCCGTAGTAGTTGGCAACTTGGTCCAAAGTTCTTCTGTCAAGAACGGCATGAATGGATGCAAGAGTCTCAAGCTCATATCGAGCACATAGACAAGTACGTTTTGGACGGTCTTTCTCTCCTCTGTCTTAAGTCTGCTCTTCACTGCTTCGATATACCAATCACAGAGTTCATCCCAGAAGAAGTTGTAGATTTCGCTCGCAGCTATGTTGAAGTCGTAGTTATCAAGAGCTTCTGTGACTTTCTGAATAACCTTCTGCAATCTTGAAAGAATCCATTTATCGACAAGTTTGAGTTGGCTCGCTTCGATCGGCTGTTTTTCGAAGTCTTCAAGGTTCATGAGTACAAACCTTGTTGCGTTCCATATCTTATTAGCGAACTTCTTGTAAGTGTCGAAAAACCTAACGTCAAGTTTCAAATCTCTTCCCTGAGCAGCTAAGATAGCAAGGGTGAATCTCATCGGGTCTGCCCCGTATTCGTCTATGACTTCCAGTGGATCAATGCCATTGCCAAGAGACTTGCTCATCTTCCTACCAAATTTGTCTCTTACGAGTTGGTGGATATACACTTCGCTAAACGGCTTGTCATCCATGAATTCATATCCCATCATGATCATCCTGGCAACCCAGAAGAAGATTATGTCAAATCCGGTTACCAAGACATCTGTTGGATAGTATCTTCCAAGATCAGGTGTCTTCTCGGGCCAACCCATAGTGCTGAATGGCCAAAGCGCTGAGCTGAACCAAGTATCGAGGACGTCTTCATCCTGAACAAGATGCGCACTACCGCATTTTTCACACGCTCTTACCTCTTCTTCTGAGACGTTGTAGTGGCCGCACTCTTCACACTTCCAGACAGGAATCCTGTGTCCCCACCATAGTTGTCTGCTTATACACCAGTCCCTTATTTCGTACATCCAATTGAGATATACCTTTTTCCACCTTTCAGGAACGAATTTCACTTCTCCATTTTCAACCGCTTCGATAGCTCTCTTTGCGAGCGGTTTCATGCTCACGAACCACTGATCCATAAGCCTTGGTTCGACAACTGTGTCGCATCTGTAACATCTGCCAACCGAATGTTTGAGTTTTTCGATTTTCACAAGATAACCCAACGCTTCGAGTTCTTCAACAACCGCTTTTCGTGCTTCCTCTGCTTTCATTCCTTTGAATTTTCCACCATTTTCGTTTATGACAATGTGTTCATCGAATATGTCAACAAATGGCAAGTTGTGTCTTTGACCTATCAGATAGTCGTTTGGGTCGTGGGCAGGTGTGACCTTCAAAGCACCGGTACCGAACGATGGATCAACGTAATTGTCCGCGATAATAGGCAGTTCTCTGCCAACGATCGGTAGAATTGCGGTCTTTCCGATGTATTTTTTATACCTCTCGTCTGATGGATGAACAGCCACAGCTGTATCGCCAAGCATCGTTTCTGGTCTTGTTGTGGCTATGACCAAGTAATCATCTTCACCTTTTATTGGATACTTGACGTGGTAAAGCGCGCCTTCTTCTTCGTGATAGTCAACTTCTTCATCCGAAAGCACCGTACCGCACCTGTGACACCAGTTCACTATGTATTTGCCTTTGTATATTAACCCTTTCTTGTACAAATCAACAAAGACCTTTCTGACAGCTTTTGATAATCCTTCGTCTAACGTGAATCTTTCTCTTGTCCAGTCAACAGAAGCACCGATTGACATTATCTGCTTTTTAATCTCATTTCTGTACTTATTTGCCCAGTCCCACACGATTTCGAGGAATTCTTCCCGCGAATAATCCCTTCTGCTCTTACCTTGTGTTGCAATGTATTTCTCAACGGCTGTTTGTGTGGCTATACCTGCGTGGTCTTCGCCTGGAAGCCAGAGCACGTCAAAACCCTGCATTCTCTTGTACCTGCTAAGTATATCTTGAATAGTTATATTGAGTGCGTGTCCCATATGGATTCTTCCAGTTATATTTGGCGGTGGGATTACTATACTGTACTTTGGTCCTGCTCCTTTTGGAGTGAAATATTTCTTTTCGAACCATTGCTTGTACCACTTCATCTCGATATTCTGTGGTTCATAACGTGTTCCTATCTCCATCCTGTGCACCTCCAACAGTTGTAATTTCTATTTGACAATCGATTTTTATCTTTTCTGGGCCGTAAGTTAGAAGTAAATAGTGTAGAGAGTCTCTTATTCTGTCTGCAATCTTCTTAACTTCAGCGTCCTGAATACCGTGAAGAACTATACAGAAATCGTTGTTATCCAATTTGCAGACAAAATCCTTTGGGATTCGCACGCTATGCTTAATAACTGAAGACACCCTTGACATAACAAAATTCCAGATATCGTTATTGGAAACTTGAAAATCAAGTTTCAAGTGCATAACATAAAAGAGTTCATTGTTTTCCTTAAGTTCCTGCAATACCATTTGTGCAAATTCTTTATTCGGCAAACGCGTGATTGGATCCACCCATTCTCCGGTGAGTAACTTATGCAGACTTGGCATTATGCCACCTCCTTAACCGTTTCAGGAAAATAACCCGATTACTTTAACTTATTTTATCACAAAATAACTATTGTGAGAATATAGTCCATATGCTAAAATATTACCAAGAAACATGTTCGCGTTACTAACAATTATCGGACAAAGGGAGATGCTGAAATTGGGTTCAATGATGAGCATAATGTCTATTTTTTCGCACTTCTTATTGGATTTCTTTGTTTCGTTTTTCAATCCACTTGGACCATTCTTGATTCAGAAATTCGGAATTGAGGTGAGGTTATTCACCTCTTTTTTAGCACTTTCAGCAGCCATGGCAAGTTTGCTTCAGATATTTTTTGGATTTCTATTTGATAGAATTAAGCAAACTAAGAGTTTGCTTTTTACGATGTACATAATGGAAGCTATTGGCATAGCATTGATAGGTTTTTCGACGAACTTTTGGATGCTTGTGATGTCCATATTTATAATCAGGATAGCGAACTCTGCGTTTCACCCGCTTGGTGCAGCGATGGCTGGTGAGAAAAGTGGAAGAGTTGTCGCTTTCTTCTCCATCTCCGGTACGCTCGGTGCCGCATTTGGTCCTGTCTTCGTTTCTCTTTATGTCAGTAGGTTCAACTTAAGTGCTTTATGGATAGTATCTTTACCGGCGATTGTACTTGCGATACTACTACTTAGAGTTAATCTGCCAGAGCGGACTGTACAAAGAAACAAATTTCAACTAAAAGAGGCACTCGTTCTATTACCAATTTTGTTTGTTGTTAGTGTCAGAAGTTTTGCAATGTCGGTTGTACATGCATACACCCCTCTTTTTGTTACGAACGTTCGAGGATATGATTTGACAGTCTCAGGTGCACTTATAACTTCTGGAATGATTGCTGGTGTTGTTGCTAACTACATTGGTGTTATATTGATGGAGAGAATAGGTGCGAAAAAACAAGACCTTGTTGCCTTCATTGGCATGGGTTTGTCTATCTTCTTGCTATTGTCATCAAAAAATTTACCTTCTATTTTTGCTTCTTTTGTCCTCTTTGATTTCTGCGGATTTCTTCTTATGTCTGCGAACGTTGTTCAGGCTCAAAAAATACTACCTAATAGGAAAGCCCTTGCTTCATCTGTTGCAATGGGATTTGCGTGGTCTATAGGTGATTTTATAGCGACTGGGTATAATTCCATTTTTGGAAATAACATAGTACTCTCCTTAAGCTTAGTCGTTCCTGTAACACTTCTTGCGGCGATTTATTTTGGCATTATCCAGAAATTCGACACGAAGTGACATGTTATGGTAAAATTGTGCCGAAATTTGGAAAGAGCACAGGGAGGAGAGTGCTATGGAGACAAGCAGAGAGAATTTACAAACGGTATATATAGAACGATATGCGTACGGTGGCTACGGACTTGGTAAATTGCCGGGAGGTAAGCTCGTTCTTGTCGAAGGCGTGTATCCTGGGGACCTCGTAGAAGTTGAAATAATGCAAGAAAAGAGTGATGTGGCGTTTGGAAGAGCTGAGAATATTCTTGAAAGATCACCGATTAGAAGACCTGCAAAATGCAAGTATTTTGGTACATGTGGCGGTTGTCACATGATGGACGTAGTATATGAAAAACAGCTCGAGTTGAAGTCGCAGATAGTGAAAGACCAACTGAGAAGAATTGGAAAGATTGAAGTTGAAGTAAAAAGTGCTATCGGCAGTGACCTTGAATTCGGATACAGAAACAAGATGGAGTTTGCATTCTACTATGCAGGAAAGGTTGAACTTGGGCTTAAAATGAGAAACAGCAACAAGGTTGTAGATATCGATGAATGTCCGATTTCGCCCGCATCTTTTAATAAAGCATTGGAGAATGTAGCTGAGATAGTTGAAATCAGCAAAGCGAAGATATACAATCCGAGGTCGAGAACGGGCACACTTAAACACTTAGTTATGAGATACTCTCATTCAAACAATCAAACAATGGCGATATTTGTCACGAAAACGGAAAAGTTTGAAGAAGGCAAAATCATACGCTCAGAATTACTTAAAAGAGTTCCTCAGATTAATTCGATAATCCATGTTATGAATTCTTCTGACAACGTTGTTTTGCGCGGACCGTACAAGACGCTCTACGGTTCTGGCGTACTCGAAGTCGAAATGGATTACGAAAAGTTTCAAATTCCGCCAACAGCGTTTTTCCAAAACAACTATCATGTTGCTTCAAAGATGATTGAATACGTGACGAAAAGCCTTGAACTAAACGGAAACGAGCATGTGTTAGACTTATACGCTGGTGTTGGAACATTTACAATGCGACTTGCGATGCTTTCAAAATACGTTACAGCCGTCGAAAGTTCTCACATTTCTGTAAAAGCAGGCAGGGCAAATGGGAATATAAACAACCTGAGGAATGTAAAGTTTGAGGAGGCGGATGTAGAGGAGTTCATATCCTCTTTCGAAGGCAAGGCAGATGTTGTAGTCCTCGATCCGCCAAGAGGCGGTGCAGGCAAAAAGGTGTGCGAAGAGATACTTAGGATAAGTCCAGAAAAGATAGTGTACATTTCCTGTGACCCATCAACACTTGCAAGAGACCTTGCTATGCTGAAAGAGAAGTATGAAATACTCTCTGTTCAGCCTTTCGATATGTTCCCGCAGACTTACCATGTGGAAAGTGTTGTGTTGTTGAAAAGGATAAGTTAATAAAGGTGTTGAAAGATTAGAAAAGCAGGGGCGAATGCCCCTGCTGATTTTTTTCAGTACATTTTTCACTCTCTGGGTTTGGAGCATTAAGTTTAGAGCATTCAGTGGTACAGAACTATCGATGGGATACTTAGTAGGAGTGACTTGATAGGTGCGGCATCATGTATTACCGTTCTCTTTAACTACGTGGAAGATACTTTGATCAAACAATAACCACAGGTTTAGAAAACTGTTTTCTTGTTTGCTGTAGAAAATAAATGTGTTAAAATTGGTTACTCTTTTCAAAGTAAAAAGTGGTAAAATACTATCAAAGGCAAGTTGGAGATAGTCCATGGAGGCTGATAATATGGAAAGTGTGAAGTTAGACCTTAATAGTGCATTCGAAATGTCGAAACGGGCGTTTGAAGAACTTTACAAAAATGAAAAGCATCTCTTTGAAAATCTAAACGACGAAAAGGTTGAGTTATGTAGAAAGGATGTGTACTATCACACATCCTTTCTCATTCAAGCGATAAACTTAGATTCAAAACCTCTATTCGAAGACTACACAAAATGGGTCTTCGAATTGTTCAAGAGTTTGGGAATATCTTTTGAAAGTTATGTTATAAGTTTGAACTACATTTTGTCTGTTATTAACGATACATTTGGAGAGGGTATTGCTAAGGTTGCGAGAAAGTTTCTAAACGATTCGATAGAATTTTACAAGAATGAAGAGAAAGTTATTCAAAACTCAAACCCACTTCAAGATTACAAGGAGCAATACAAAAAACTATTACTTCAAGGTGATAGAAGGAGCGCGAGTAAGCTTATAGATGAGCTAATAAGTAAGGGAGTTGGTGTTAAGGAAATTTACACTTACATTTTCAGAGAATCGCTCTATGATATTGGTCTTTTGTGGCAAACAGGGAAGATCAATGTTGCCCAAGAACATTTCTTCACTGCTGCAACACAGATGATAATGACGCAGCTGTATCCATATATATTCACTCATTTGAAAAATGGTCATACAATTGTAGGAGCTTGCGCAAGCGGTGAGTTGCACGAAATAGGTATTCGAATGGTCTGTGATCTTCTTGAAATGGATGGGTACAACACCCACTTTTTAGGTGCAAGTACTCCAGCACAGGGAGTTGCAGATTATGCTTATTTCAAAAAAGCCGAAGCTATCTTGCTCTCAGTTACTTTGAGTATAAATCTCGAAAGTTTGCGAAAGACTATAGAAGTTCTTAGAGCAGACGATAGGCTTAAGGGTTTGAAAATAATTGTCGGAGGAAGGCCCTTCACACTCGATCCGGAACTATATGCAAAAGTCGGTGCGGATTACTCTACAACAAATGTTGAAGAACTAAAAAGAATCATCGAGCAGTAATTGTTTGGAGGTAAACATACATGTCTGGATTGGAGAAAACAATAGTTTGCATAGATGAAAATGGGAGAATAATCGACGTATTAACCGATGATTTTAAGGTGTTTGCAGGTTCTAAAGCAGATACTGTTCTTAATGTGCTGGATGATGGAAGCAGAACAAAATTCTTAGCTTTTCTCGTTGATCTCAAGGAAAGCGAAGTTCAAGTGAACTGGGACATGAATTTCAAGGTTGATGACAAAATAATTGAATTTCTCGTTTCTGGAAAAATGCTCAAGAACGAGTGTATATATCTTATTATATTGACACGGATAGTAGCAGAACTAAAGAAATTATACGAAGATTTGAGCACCATTAATAATGAGCAGATAAACCAATTTAGGAGAATAATAAAAGAATACGCAGAAAAACAGAACAAAATATATCTCGAACTTATTGAAGAAATTTCAAAGCTTAACAACGAACTTACGAATACTCAGCGAGAGCTAATGAAAAAAACGCTTGAGTTAGAAGAATTGAATAAAAGGTTATCAGAACTCGCCACAAAAGATGCTCTCACCGGATTGTACAACAGGCGAGTTTTCAACGAAATAATCGAAAAAGAAATATCGAGAACTCGAAGGTTCAATCAAGAGCTCACAATAATATACATGGACATCAACAACTTTAAGATTGTTAACGATACGAAGGGACATAGTGAAGGTGATAAGCTTCTAATTGAGTTCGGCAAGATACTGCTTTCTTCAACTCGTTACAACGTGGACTATGCATTTCGATTCGGTGGTGACGAATTTCTTTTGTTATTGGTAGGTTCAAATGAGGAAGATGCTGTGAAAGTTGCTGAAAGGATTCAGAGAGAAGTATCTAAGATAAGCGATATTGTGTCGGTTGCGTATGGAATAAGGGAGATTGATATTTCTCAAGAAGTGAACATTGATGAACTCCTTCGAGAAGCGGATAAGCTCATGTACGAACACAAAAGAAAAATGAAGGCAAAGCAAGTATAACATATCGTATTATATATAACTTTGTACTTGATATAAAGACGTTCATATGATAAAATAGTAGTGAAAATTCTAACAATGGAGGTGTTATGATGGAGATTGTTGCAAAGATTGTAGACGGTGTTTATTATGTCGGAGTGAATGATAGGGATACTCACCTTTTCGAGAATATCTGGCCACTAACAAAGGGGGTTTCTTATAACTCCTACCTGGTTGTTGATGAGAAAACAGCACTCATTGACACGGTTAAGGTTAACAAGATGAAGGAGTATATTGAAAAGATTAGGCAGATTTTAAATGGCAAGGCTCTGGATTATCTTATCATCAATCACATGGAACCTGATCACTCTGGAGCCATAGCTTCAATAGTTCACGAGTTTCCAGATGTTAAGATTGTTGGGAACAAGAAGACTTTTGAATTTATAAAAGCTATGTACCATCTTGAAGCAAATTTCTATGAAGTAAAAGAAGGCGACGAAATCAATCTTGGCAGCAGAACGCTCAAGTTCTACATGACCCCGATGGTCCACTGGCCCGAGACGATGATGACCTATGACACCAAAGATAAGATTCTCTTTGCGGGTGATGCTTTCGGTGGTTTTGGTTCGCTTGATGGTGGAATATTCGATGACGAGGTCGATGTCAAGTACTTCGAAAATGAAATTAGAAGGTACTATTCGAACATCGTTGGAAAGTTCGGCCCTATGGTACAAAAAGCTCTCCAAAAGTTGAATTCAATCGAAGTTAAAGTTATATGCTCAACACACGGTCCGGTTTGGAGAACAAATCCGCAACATATAGTCAGTGCATACGATAGGTGGAGCAAGTACGAGTATGAAGAGGGTGTAGTTATTGCGTACGGAACGATGTACGGTAACACAGAAAAGATGGCTGACTATATTGCAAGGGTGCTTGCCGAAGAGGGTGTAAAGAATATCCGTGTGATGAACACATCTACAACGCATGAAAGCTTTATAATCAACGAAATTTGGAGGTTCAAGGGCATAATCCTCGGTACTTGTACGTATAACAACTGGATATTCCCACCGATGGAAAATTTGGTGATAAACTTGGCTCATAAAGGCTTGCCGAACAGAGTTTTTGGCGTCTTTGGAACGTATGGCTGGAGTGGTGGAGGAGTGAAAGGTATTCTCGAATATATCGAAAAACACAAATGGAAACTTGTTGGCGAACCAGTGGAAGTCAACTTCTCACCGAAAGAGGAAGATTTTGAAAAGCTGAGAAAATTAGCGATTGAGATGGCGAAGGCAGTTAAACAATAAGTATCCCTAAAATAATAAACCTCCGGTTTGAACCGGAGGTTTTGTCTTTCTATCTTCTCGAATAAATTGCCGCTTGCTCAGGAACAAGGTTTGGAGGAATTCGACCTTCTAAAGCTTCAATTACGTTTATCGCCACCATTTCAGACATTTTGTCTCTTGTTTCATATGTCGCAGAACCGATGTGAGGTAACAAAACAACGTTGTCAAGCTTCTCAAGACCAGGTGTTAGCAATGGTTCGTTCTCGTACACATCGAAACCGGCACCAGCTATTTTTCCGTTTTTTAGAGCTTGGTATAGCGCAACCTCGTCGATAACGGGACCCCGGGCAGTGTTAATTATAATTGCATTTGGCTTCATTCTTTTTATTCGCTCTTCGCTGATTAAGTGATATGTTTCCTTTGTAAATGGTGTGTGGATAGATATGTAATCTGAGATGGCAATTAAAGTATCTAAATCAACATATCGGGCATTGTACTTTTCTTCTATATCCACTGGCAATCGACGTCTGTTATAATATACTACATTCATTCCGAATCCGAGAGCTCTTCGTGCAACTGCCTGACCAATTCTTCCCATTCCTATAATACCGAGGGTCTTTCCGAAAAGGTCGTATCCGAGAAATAGTTTTGGCTTCCAGCCAGTGAATTTTCCTTCCCTTACAAACTTATCAGATTCGACTATCCTTCTTGCAACAGTGAGCAATAGCGCGAATGCAATGTCTGCAGTCGCTTCAGTAAGAACTCCAGGAGTGTTGGTGACGAAAATACCTTTCTGCGTAGCAGCTTGAACGTCTATGTTGTTGTATCCAACAGCGTAGTTAGCGATGATTTTTGCCTTTTGAAGTGATTCGATGAATTCATTATCGACTGGGTCTCTCAGCTGTGTGACAATAGCATCAGCATCCTTGGATCTTCGTATCAGCTCGGATTTGGTCAAGAAGTCTTCTCCGTCATAGACATCAACATAAAACTTTTCTTTCAGAAGGTTTATGCCTTTTTCAAGTATTGCATAGGTTATGAATACTTTAGCCGTGCTCACTCGTTTTCACCCCACCAGTGTGTTTCATTACCTTCTATGAATGTTTTTTCCACTCTCGCGTGTGGCAGGAACGGATCATCACTCCAGATAACAACATCAGCGTCTTTTCCAGGTTCTATCGAACCGACCTTGTCGTCTATTCCAAGTATTTTTGCGGGATTTATTGTGAGCATCTTCAAAATATCTTCTTTCTTTGCACCGTACTTCATCGCGAGTGCCGCATGCATGTTAGCGAATTCCAAATGATGAACTGGATGATCTACCATTATCGCTGTTAGTACACCTTTCTCGTTCAATATTCTAACGTTGTCGTATGTTAGGTCTTTAGTCTCAATCTTCGTTCTAAAGCCAAATGGTCCGACTACGACTGGAACATTGTTTTCTGCAAGGTAATCTGCGATCTTGTAGGCCTCTGTTCCATGTTCGATAACGAGCTTGAAATTGAATTCTTTTGCTATTCTAACGGCAGTTGCGATGTCTTGAGCGCGATGAGCATGAATTCGAGCAGGTATTTCACCTTTCAAAACAAGCTCTCCAACTTCCATTTTTGGATCTCTATCAAGGAATACGCCGTCTTTTTCAATAGCTCGTCTTTTCTTTTCCATGTAATCTTGCACTTTCATAAAGTAATTTCTCATAACTGCGGCTATTCCAAGCCTTGTGGATGGCATCTTTTTCATCTCGCCGTAGACACGTTTTGGATTTTCTCCAGTTGCCATCTTTAAGCCGGCTGGAGCTTTAAGTATACAGTAATCAACTATATTTGATTTGAATTTCAAAATAGCTCCTTGTCCACCAATTACATTTGCACTTCCAGGGACAATCATGACCGTAGTAAATCCACCATTTAAAGCATGTTTGATTGCAATATCGTATGGATTGAAAGCATCTATTGCTCGTACATCTGGAGTTACTGGATCCGTCATTTCGTTTCCATCTTGCATGGATCCTACAGCTTCTTCGTAAAGGCCGATATGAGAGTGAGCATCGATAAAGCCAGGAAGGACGTACTTACCTGTGGCATCAATAATCTCCGCATCTTCGCATTCCAAATGCTTGGCAACTTGAGATATCTTACCGTTTTCGATCAAAATATCCCCAACGAAAGTACCATTTGTTACGCTTACTATTGTTCCGTTCTTAATCAGTTTTTTCATATTTACACCCCCTGAGCTTTGGTATAGCTATAAAAATTATACCATAGACGATTCGGAAAGCGAACTAAAATTATTAAGTTTTTTGAAAATTTAACACTGTTACATGAGCCAAATTCGCGTTTTTGTGGTAAAATACATATTAGAATTAGAAAATTTGATAAGAAAGGTTGAGGGGCTGATGAGATGGGAATTAAGAGAAGTTGATGAGTATTTGGTGGACCAGCTGGCAAAGGAGCTGGATGTTAGTCGTTTAGTTGCAAGACTCTTGGTTTTGCGAAATGTAAAGACCGTTGAAGAAGCAAGGAATTTCTTGTATCCGGCAAGAAATGTTTTAAGATCTCCCTTTCTGTTTAAGGATATGGAGAAAGCCGTGGAAATACTCCTCAAAGCAAGGGACAATGGGGAAAAGGTTGTTGTCCATGGTGATTACGATGTTGATGGAATAACCGGAACAGCGGTCCTTTATACGTTCCTTTCAGAGAACGGATGGGATGTTGAGTATTACATTCCAAAACGTGTTGATGACGGATATGGAATACAAACACAGTTTGTGCAGGAGAGTTTTGAAAAAGGCGTGGACGTTCTGCTAACAGTAGACTGCGGTATTACAGCTTTTGAGGCAATAGAAAAGGCGAAAGAACTTGGCATGAAAGTTGTTGTTACGGATCACCACCAACCTAAGGAAATCCTTCCAAAGGCTGATGCGATTGTTAATCCGAAAAGGCAAGACGAAACATACCCATTCAAAGAATTCGCGGGCGTTGGGGTTGCCTATAAGCTTGTATCAGCTCTTGCTGAGAGGCTCAATGTACACCACTCTGTCGTTGACAATCTCCTTGATTTAGTTGCGTTAGGAACAGTTGCAGATATGGTAGAACTTGTAGATGAAAATCGGTACATTGTTAAAGAGGGCTTGAAGAGATTAAACACTACGGAGAAGCTCGGGATCATAAGACTTGTTCAGAAACTTGGTATCTCTGCCATAAATTCGCGTGACATCGGTTATAGGATTGCTCCTAAATTAAATGCTGCCGGACGACTTGATTCTCCGGACGATGCTTTTAAATTGATAATCACAAAAGATGAAGCAAGTGCAGCAGAACTTGCAGAGTTGTTGTTGGGTTACAATACAACAAGACAAAGCATAGAAGCGAAGATATACAACGAAGCTGTTCAGATGATAGAAGAGAATAGATTAAATTCGCTGCCGATAATTGTGGCGTATGGGTACGGTTGGCATCTGGGAGTAATAGGAATAGTAGCGACGCGGCTTGTGCATTTATATAATAAACCTGTTATGGTTATCTCGATCGAGGATGGAATGGCGCGTGGTTCTGCGCGGAGCGTTCAAGGTGTAAACATAATAGAGCTTTTAGAAAAGTTCAGGGACATATTTGAAGACTTTGGCGGTCACACGATGGCGCTTGGTTTCAGTTTGAAGGAAGAAAATATCCCAAAATTATTGGAAGCAATTAGGAATAACATAAGTGAGGATGATGTTCGCGTTGAACCAATCGTGCTTGTTGACGAGAAGATATCCGTAGATGAGATAAATGATGAAATAATCAAGGCTATTGAATTGCTTGAACCTTATGGACACGGAAATCCGGAACCAGTTTTTCTCATTCAAGGCAGTAGCGTGGAGAGGTTTAAAGTTTTTGGTGAATCCGGATATAATGCAAGAATTACTCTTAGAGGTAATGCAAAATCCATAGAGGGTGTTGGGTTTGGTTTAAAAATCCCTTCAAATGATTTTTACGGAGTACAGCCACAGTTCTTAAAGATGGATGTTGTTGCTAACATAAGACTTAGCGAGAATGGTGCTCAGCTAAATGTTTTGGATTTAAAGATGTACCATGTAAGTGACGATGACTACACGGATAGAACATTCCTTCACTCGTTCTTGTCAAACTGGAGAAATCAGAAGGAAGAAGATTACGATCATCAAAGAGTTGAAGATGATATTTACCAGAGGCTTCCGAAAGTTTCTGAACTTGCCGAATTAAAACGTCCTGTTCTATTAAGATTCAGACTTCCTTACAGAAATGCTTTTTTGTTTGGTTTAATGAAAAAAGGCAGAACTCTCATCATTAACCCCTCAAGTACGGAAGCCATGCATATCTATGAAAGTTTACAGCGCCACAACATTCAGGGGTTAGTACTCGCCAATTCAGTCAACAGAGTAGCGGGACGTCACGTAGTAACAAATGCAGTGTATGCTGATTTCCTTGTTAATCCGAGTGAGTTCGATTATGTAGTCTTGAATGAGATTCAATTTTTAAAACACTTTGATGAAAATTTATACGATAGAATATTGAGAAAATTTGGCTCTGAGGCATTCTTCATAACTCTTTACACGTTCGATACGAATCTTCCAGAATATGAGGTTGAAGGGAAGGTAGACTTCTCAATAGAAGATAAACGTAACCAACCCAAAGCTTTAAACAATACGGCGTCGTTCTTAGTTTACCTCTTTTCCTCTCACAGTTCCGTTGAGACGTTTTTCAACAATTACATTAAAAAAGTTCCTGCGCGCGACACGGTGTTTTATTCATCTCAGCTTGCACCGTTCCAAAGACTTATAATTTCAAGTTTGGTGAAAAGGAAAAAGGTAAAAAGACTTGTTTCATCCACAAATAACGACGTTCTGCCTTCGCTATTTGGAAGAGCTGAGGTAAGACTCTTTGATTTCCCATACACATTTAGCGAAATAATCGACTCGGTAAGCGGAGATGCAAACGTACTTTTGCAGCTCAATTACTCTTCTCAGGATGTTTCGAGGAAATATGAGACTTTGAAAAAGTTGTTCCCATCAAAAGAGGAGTTGAAAAGTGCAATAGAAGAATTGAATGTGTATCTGCCTATGAAAACAGAAGAGTTTGAGTTGTTCGTTAGCAATCACAACATTCCAAAGGGTGTAATCAAGAGTTCCTATAAAGATTTGGGAGGATTCAAAAACGACATCGTATCTGCTGTTGATTTTAATCCGGATAAGATCTTAAGAGTGCGGGAAAGACATATCGAACTCAATTATTTCGAAAAATATACTCTCCAAATTGAATCATTAACGGTCAAGGAAATGTACAAGTTGATTGATGAGAGATACCTTTACGATTCGGAATTGATCTTAGAAGGGTTGTAAAAATATGAGCGTATTAGCTATAGATTTTGGCAAAAGTAAATGTGGTTATGCGATCGGCACGCTTTTTGTATCAGAAAGCGGAACTGTGAGGACATCTGAGATAATCGAAAAGACAAAACGCTTCGAAAAAATAGCCGTAGGATTGCCACTTTCGATGAGCGGGAATTATTCAACGCAGACGTTTGAGGCAATAAAATTTGCTTTAAAATTGAAAAAGATGGGTAAGAGCGTTTTCTTTATCGACGAACGGATGACTACAAAAATGGCAAAAACATTCAGTAAGACCGATGATGACAGATTTAGTGCCGAGCAGCTGCTCTTAGAATACTTGAATAATCCTTCAAATTCGATAGAATTTAAGCTCTCAAGATTAGAATTGGAAGAAGAAATAAGTTGCCAAACAGTGTTGTTTATAGAAGTGCCTTTTAATGATAGAATTACTTTTGAAAATGCGTTGGTTTACTCAAAAGACCCATACATAGCTTACACGCACTTCGAAACGGGAAGTTTTGTGTATAGAGTCTGGAAAGACTTAAACGATAAAATCAAAACACTTGAAAAAAAGCCAGACTTGGTTATAATTAATAAGGATTGTAGACAACTATTATCTAATTTAGAATTTAGCTCCGATGTTCTACTTGTTGATGTAAAATACGAGTAGATGGTTGATGTGCTCGTAGCTCAATTGGATAGAGCGTCGGACTCCGGATCCGAAGATTGCGGGTTCAAGTCCCGCCGAGCACGCCAGGATGCCTCTTATTTCTGCAATTCAGATGTTCAACATAAATTTATCTTAGAGGGGGAATATGTCATGAGCTATAGTCTTCAGGTTGTGAAGGAAAGGGTTTTTGAAAAGGACATAGATGCTATATTGATTCTTAATGTCGAAAGTTCCAATGCTGTAACAACAAGATATCTATCAGGATTCACGGGGAGCTTTTCTGCGCTTCTAATTACACCCAAGAGGCATATCATAGTTACCGATTCAAGATATTGGACCCAAGTGAAGCAAGAGAGTACATTTGAATTGGTAAAATACATCCCACCGAAGAGTTTTCTTGATACTGTTTGTGAACTGGTATCCAACATGGAACTAAGGAAATTAGCTATAGAGAAGGATAGAATCTCAGTAACTCATTTTGAATCACTGAAGGAAAAGCTTCCAAACTGCGAATTCGAAGATATTTCGAGCCTTTTATTGGAAATTAGGTCAATAAAGACAGAAGAAGAGGTAAAGCTTGTAAAGTCGGCCGTTGAAATTGCCCAAGAAGCATTTAAGAAGATGCTTGAAATTGCTAAGGCTGGCATGAAGGAGAAAGAGCTTGCTGCCTACATGGAGTATCAAATTAAGCTCTTAGGGGCAGATGATGTAGCTTTTGATACGATAATAGCATCTGGTTACAGAGGAGCATTGCCACATGGTAAGGCATCTGAAAAAGAAATTGCTAAAGGTGAACCAATCGTAGTTGATTGGGGAGCAAGATATAGGGGATATAACAGTGATTTGACAAGAGTCTTCTGCATTGGAGAACCAAACGATAGAGTTAAGGAAGTATATAAGATAGTTTACGATGCGCAACAAAAAGCACTTGAGTCGATTAAAGCAGGGATCACGGGTAAAGAAGTTGACAGCATCGCAAGGAATCATATTTCTGAATGTGGTTACGGAGAATACTTCGGGCATGGGCTTGGACACGGGCTCGGATTGGAAGTACATGAAAACCCAGGACTTAGCTATAGATGGGATAAACCACTTATAGATGGACAGATAGTAACAGTTGAACCAGGAATCTATTTGGAAGGGGAATTTGGTATAAGAATTGAAGAAGACGTTGTCGTTAGAGAAAATGGCTGCGAGATTTTGACAACACTCTCAAGGGAAATTTTTGTTGTATAATTAGGTATAAAATATGAAAAAAGATCCGGAAAAACAAAATATTGGTAAAGAACTGGCACAACTGAATTTAATATCTACTTTGGGATTTACGATAATCTCAAATGTCATAGTTGGATATGTGATTGGTGCTTTTTTGGACAGATTATTCAATTTGGAAAAGATCTTAACCGTAACATTTTTAATTATTGGGACAATATCAGGCGTCTATAACGGAATCAAGTTTGTCATGAAGGCGGGCGGATATGATAAAATTGATAAAGACAAAGATAGATGATAGTTATCTATTTTTGCTCAGATTGATAGTCTACATAACCCTTTTTGCTTTTGCAGAATTCACTTTCGCAATGCTTTTTGGATACAAGGTTGTGGCTATTGGAATTTTGATAGGTACGGCAGGAATGGTTTTGGGCCTTTTTTCATTGCTAAAGGGTAAGAAGCGGATTGTCAGTCTGGCGGATGGTAAAATTGTTCTTGAGCTTGGTTATTTTATAAGGTATTTGCTTTACACTTCACTCTTTTTGTTTTCGGCAATTGCTTTTGGTAGTCCGCTTCAAGGGATTTTGGGAGTCTTTGTAGGATTGCTTAATGCTAAGATTGTTGCATTTCTCTTTGCATGGAGGTGGCTTAAATGACTAAGCGGAAGATGAGCAAGAAAGCCAAAATACAGTTAATAGTCTTTCTGATAGTTTACACGGTCATAGGTATTATAAATGCAAGAACGATGACCGCATCTCCGAAAGAGGCTTTATCTAATGTTACAAACAGGTGGGTTGTGCAATTCGGTCCAGAGAATGTTTGGTATTACAGAATCAACCCAGCTACGGTAATAATGTCGCTGGTTGTAATAACTATCTTAGTTGCTTTCGCAAGATCAGTTTATAAGGAGTTTTCAATTATTCCTGGAAGAAAACAGGCTTTTGCTGAATCGTTGCTGGAATTCATGTATGATATGGTCCAAAGCAGTATCCCAAACGAGAAATACGCAAGGACTGTATTCAAAATCTCTATGACGTTGTTCCTCTATATTGCTCTTTCTAACTTAATCGGTGGTTTTGTTCCTGGAATATCACCAAATGTTTCAATCCTAGCTGACGGAACGCGCAGTGTTAAGTTTGTGTTTTTTAACGATACTTGGCCTGCACCTACAGGTGATTTGAATACGAACGTTACATATGCAGTTATGGTCTTCATAATGAGCCAGTACTTTGCAATAAAAACAAAAGGGGTAAAAGGTTGGTTAAAAGGATTTCTTGAGCCAATCGCGTTCATGCTGCCAATGAATATCGTTGGAGAACTTGCAAAGCCTCTCTCTCATTCAATGCGTTTGTTTGGTAACATAACAGGTGGTGGGATACTTGTTCTGGTGGTTAGCTACTTTTTGAAGTACATGTTCCTTCCGCCATTCTTATGGGGTTACTTTGGAATCTTCTCAGGATTGATTCAAGCGTTTGTGTTCTCAACACTTGCCGTTGCCTATATGGCATCACAGATAGAGTAATTCAGTTAGTGCTTTCCAAAATCTATAACTTTTAAGGAGGGAGTATCTATGGAAAACATGACGGAACTTGCGAATGCTATTATCATTGCCGGTAAAGCTATAGGTGCAGGATTGGCAATGGGACTCGGAGCTATTGGACCTGGTATCGGTGAAGGTCACGTTGGTGGACATGCAATGGAAGCTATTGCGAGACAACCTGAACTCACAAACGTCATCATAACGCGTATGATTCTTGCTGACGCTATCGCTGAAACAACAGGTATATACTCTCTTGTTATCGCTTTCTTGATACTCTTCGTATTGTGAGGCGATCCGTATGGATCTTTTTGAAATCAATTTGACAGCTGTTGTTCAGCTGTTGAGTTTTCTCTTTCTTTTGTGGGCACTTAACAAGCTTTTGTACAAACCTTTTTTCTCTATGATGGATAAGCGAAGAGAAAAGGTCGAAGGAGAACTTGCAGAGGCTGAAAAATTGAGAAGACAAGCTGATGAAATGAGAATTCAGGCTGAAAAAGAGCTAAAAGATGTAAGACAAAAGGCTGAGCAAATTATATCGAACGCCGAAAGGGAAGCTGAAAGGATAGTTGAAGAAGCAAAGTTGAAGGCACAGCAGGAAGCTGAGAAAATCATATCAAATGCTCAAGCAGAAATAGAGAGGCAAAAACAAGAGGTTCTTGCTCAGGTACAAGGAATGGCCACAGAGCTTGCTGTGAGCCTGGCTCTGAAAGTACTAAAAGACGCTGTTGATGAAAAAGCTAAGAGAGAGTATCTTATGAAGATAATAAAGGAGCATGAAAAATGATGTATTCATCTATAGCAAGTAAATACGCACTTGCTCTTTATAACGTTTCCAAGATTAATCAAAAAACAGATGAATACAAAGAAAGATTGAATGTTTTTGTGAACATCTATAACGAGCTTTCGGTTTTTTTGAACAATCAAGCTATCAAGCCAGTTAAACGTTCACAGTTAGTATGCGACATAATGTCTGAGCTTGGATTCAAACCAGACGAAGTTTTTGGTAGGTTTGTTTATCTGCTCATATCAAATAAGAGGATGAAGTACATCAAGCAGATCGCAACCTTGTTTGATTACGCGATACTTGAAGAAAACGGTTTGGTTCCTGTTGAAGTCATATCAGCGACAGATTTGAATGATGAAGAAAAATCAGCGCTTACTGAGTTTGTTAGAAAATATACTTCTAAAACACCAGTTTTCAGCGTCAAAGTCGACGAAGGAATTATTGCTGGTGTAGTTGTCGAATTTTACGGCAAGAGGTACGATGCAAGTATTAAAGGTAGACTTGAAAAATTAGCCCGTGATGTGTTAAGAAGAGAGGGGTGATACCTTGAGATTAAACCCTGGCGAAATAGTAAGGGTACTTGAAAGTAAAATTGCCGAGTACCAAGAAGAGTTAAGATTGGAAGATGTTGGAAAGGTAATACAAGTTGGAGACGGAATTGCGAGAGTCTACGGTCTCAACAACGTCATGGCGAACGAAATGGTCGAGTTCGTTGAGACTGGAACGCGTGGTTTGGCATTCAATTTAGAAGAAGACAACGTAGGTATAATCATACTCGGAGATTATAAAGAAATAAAGGAAGGACATACTGTAAGACGACTGAACAGAATCATGGAAGTCCCTGTTGGAGAAGGACTCCTCGGCCGCGTCGTAAATCCACTTGGAGAACCAATTGATGGTCTTGGACCGATTGAATATAAGGAGACAAGACCTGTCGAATTCAAAGCCCCTGGTGTTATATACAGAAAACCAGTCGATACCCCTCTGCAAACAGGTTTGAAAGTCATCGACTCACTTATCCCAATTGGACGTGGACAAAGGGAACTGATAATCGGTGATAGACAGACTGGAAAAACGGCAATAGCAGTTGATACAATAATCAATCAAAAAGGCAAAGGTGTATATTGTATATACGTTGCAATTGGTCAAAAAGCATCCGCAGTTGCAAGGATAGTTGAAAAGCTCAAACAAACTGGCGCTATGGATTACACAACAGTGGTTGTTGCATCTTCATCTGATCCTGCCACTCTCCAGTATCTTGCACCATATGCAGGTTGTGCAATGGGTGAATACTTCATGTTCACCGGCAGAGACGCGCTCGTTATTTACGATGACTTGTCGAAACATGCGGTTGCGTACAGACAGATATCGTTGCTCCTCAGAAGACCACCAGGAAGGGAAGCTTATCCAGGTGACGTTTTCTACTTGCACTCAAGGCTCTTGGAACGCGCAGCAAGGCTAAACGATAATTACGGGGGCGGTTCTTTAACCGCACTTCCGATAATTGAAACTCAAGCAAATGACATATCTGCGTATATCCCAACGAACGTTATATCAATAACAGACGGTCAGATATACCTTGAACCGAGTCTGTTCTACGCTGGTCAAAGGCCTGCGGTAAACATAGGTCTTTCGGTGTCTCGTGTCGGTGGTGCTGCACAGATAAAGGCGATGAAACAAGTTGCAGGTTCGTTGAAGCTTGATTTGGCGCAGTACAGGGAACTTGAAACGTTTGCACAATTTGCAACAGAATTGGACCCAGCAACTCAGGCACAGATTACAAGAGGCCAAAGACTTATGGAACTCATGAAACAACCGCAGCACAGCCCAATGGAAGTAGAAGAACAGGTGGTTGTACTCTTTGCAGGTGTCAACGGATACTTAGATGATATTCCAGCATCTTCAGTAAGACCCTTTGAAGACGGTTTACTGAAATTTATGAAGGAGCGATATAGTGATTTATTAGAAGAAATCAGAACTAAAAGGCAAATAACAAAGGAAACTGAAGAAAAACTACACACAGTTGTGAAGGAGTACAAGCAAGAGTTCGTAAAAATGTACGGGAAGTGATGTTAAATGAGTCGAGGTAAATTGTTACAGATCAAAAGAAAAATAACAGCAACCCAGTCGCTGAAAAAAATCACTAAAGCAATGGAAATGGTTTCAACCGCTCAAATAAAGAAGGTTGAAAAAAGATTGCGAATGGCAAGAGAGTTTCTTGCTGAAACGAGCAGGATGGTATCTCAAGTTCACTTTGATGTGAAGCACCCATTCGTCACAGGTAATGGCAAAAGTGCTCTTATCGTAATTGGAACAGATATGGGGCTTTGTGGCTCGTTTCCAACAGAGATAGTCAAGAGAGCGCAAACTCTTGATAAGAAAGAGAATTTTGATTTTATCTATGTGGTTGGCGCAAAGATAACACCAGTGTTCAAAAATAATCCGAAAGTAGTTAGAATATACGAGCATGAGTACGATACACCAACTTTCGATTTCACTAAAACGGTTATCAACGACGTATTGTCAAACAACGTAGCGAACGTTAAGGTAGTGTATGGAAAATTCAAGAGTAAACTCGCTCAGCTTCCTGATGTTTACACACTGACACCAATTAAATTGGAAGAAGGGCAGCCTAAAGGCGATAGGTATGAATTCGAACCCATTGAGGAAGCTTTCCAAAGGCACCTTTTGGAGTTTTACGCCTCAAGTGTTTTGTTCTCACTTGCTTTTGAAACGAAGATAAGTGAACTGTACGCAAGGCAAAATGCTATGAGAAATGCTACTGAAAATGCGGAAGAAGTTGTAAGACTGCTGACAGTAGATTACAACAAAGTCAGACAAGCATCGATTACACAAGAGCTCATAGAGATTGTGACGGGTGCCGATGCTTTGAAAGAAGAGTAACGTTTTCTAATCAAAAAGGAGCGTGATATACGTGTCCAAAAAATCAGTTGGAAAGATTGTAAGAATTATAGGTCCTGTTGTTGACGTAAAATTCCAAGAAGGCGAATTGCCTGATATATACGATGCACTCGAAGTAAAGAATCCACAAACAGGAAAAAAGTTAATTCTTGAAGTTGAGCAGTTAATTGGTGACAATACCGTCAGAACTGTTGCAATGGACAGTACCGACGGTCTTGTTAGAGGTCTTGAGGTAGAAAACACTGGAGAACCTATAAAGGCACCAGTGGGACGTGGTGTACTTGGTAGAATGTTCAATGTTATCGGCGAACCGATAGATGAACGTGGAGTGGTAAGCAACGTTGAGTACTGGCCCATACACAGGCCCGCTCCTTCCATGCCCGAACAAAAGACTGAGATTGAAATACTTGAAACTGGTCTAAAGTCTATCGACCTTCTCGCTCCATTCCCGAAGGGTGGTAAGATAGGATTCTTCGGCGGTGCTGGAGTTGGTAAGACAGTTCTTGTTATGGAAATGATAAGGAACATTGCCATTGAACACCACGGATTCTCAGTTTTTGCAGGTGTTGGAGAAAGGACAAGGGAAGGTAACGACCTGTACTTGGACATGATGGAAGCAGGAGTTTTGGACAACACAATATTGGTTTTCGGTCAGATGAACGAACCACCTGGAGCAAGGTTTAGGATAGCATTAACTGCACTTACAATTGCTGAGTACTTCAGGGATGTTGAAGGTAGAGATGTCTTGTTGTTCATAGATAACATCTTCAGGTTTGTACAGGCTGGTAGTGAAGTTTCAGCTTTGCTTGGAAGGATGCCGTCTGCAGTCGGTTATCAACCAACGCTTTCTACAGATATGGGTGAGCTCCAAGAAAGAATTACATCAACAAAGAAAGGGTCAATAACATCAGTCCAGGCAATTTACGTTCCTGCAGACGACATCACAGACCCAGCACCAGCAACAACATTTACGCACCTCGATGCAACGATAGTCCTTTCAAGGCAACTTGCAGCTCTTGGTCTGTATCCAGCAGTAGATCCACTTGACTCTACGTCTAAGATTCTCGATCCAAACGTAGTTGGGAAAGAACACTACGAAGTTGCAAGAGGTGTCCAAGAGGTACTCCAAAGGTACAAGGACTTGCAAGACATCATTGCTATTCTTGGTATGGAAGAACTGTCAGAAGAAGACAAATTGATTGTTCAAAGGGCTCGTAAGATACAAAGGTTCCTTACTCAACCGACTCACGTTGCTGAAAAATTCTCGGGTATTCCTGGTGTATATGTGCCAATCAAAGAAACCATAAGAGGATTCAAAGAAATACTTGAAGGAAGACACGACGACCTTCCAGAAGCGGCATTCTACATGGTCGGTACAATAGATGAAGCTGTTGAGAAAGGTAAAAAACTCATGCAAGCAGCAGTTATCTGATTAGTTTCGAACAGTCGGGAGTGAATTGAGATATGAAAATCAAAATAGTTACTCCGTACAAGATAGTAGAATTCAGTAATGCAAAGTTAATAGTATTCAAAACAGTCGAAGGTGAAATGGGTGTTCTCGACAAGAGGGCACCCATTATTGCTAAGCTTGCAGTTTCTGATGTGAGAATAAAGACAGAAAATGCAGAGGAAACCTTCAAAGTCATAGGCGGTTTTATGCATTGTGATGGCAACGACAATGTAGTCATACTAACAGAAGACGTAGGAAGACCGGAAGACTTCGACCCTCACAAAATTGCTGGGAAAACCGAATTCCAAGAATCTTAGCGACTGATAAGAGCAATGAATATGGTGGGGTGAAAAGATTTGAAAAGTGCGATAGTAATTGATAGTACGACAAAATTGAGAAAGAATTTTTCTTCTGATGTAGATATATACACAGTTCCTGTTAGAGTGTTTATAGACGATGAAGAGTTCCAAGATTCAGACGGACTTACCCAAAAGATATTGGAAAGCATTAAAGAAGATAAGAAAGTAGAGACATCGTTACCGCGAATAGACTATATAGAAGAACTATTTGAAAAACTACACAAGGAATATGATATAGTTTATGTCCTTTCAGTATCTTCACTTTTGAGTGGTACGTACAATTTACTGTGCACAATAGCGAACAAATACGAGAATATCATAGTCTTCGACTCGAAAACGGTAAGTATTCAGAACACTTATGTTTTAGAACGTATGATTAAGGATATTTCAAATGGTAAAATTTTGGAAGAAGATGATATAATATCATATAGAGATGAATCGCTATTCCTAATATCTGTTTTCGACATAACAAGATTACACAAGAGTGGTCGAATAGGTAAAGTCGTGTCTCTAATAGGAAAAATAATGCACGTCAAACCAGTTCTAACAATTGCACGAAGTGGCGAAGTGCAACTGGTACAGAAGGCTGTAAGTTCTAAGAAGATTTCTGAGATACTGAGAGAGCGCGTTGAGGCGTTTGTTGAAAAACAGAAAAATCTGGGCAGTAGTTCATTTGTAATATACGGAGCTGTCGGAAGAGATGAGTATAAAGATTATGTATATGATATTGCTAAGAACTATGATTTAAAACCACAATTTCTTGATATCGGACCGGCGGTTATGACACATGTGGGAACGGAAGGATTCGGATTGGTGATTGGTGTTTGGGAGTAGTATTTGGGAGATGAAAATATGAAGAAAATTTACATTTTTGATAGTTCCGTGGATTTTCAGAAAGATATTGATTTTGGTGTTCCTACGGATGTTTTACCGTTGAGAGTATACGTTGACGATAAAGAATACATCGACAAGGTTACGATAACAGATGAAGAATTTTACAAGTATTGCCTTAGTGGAGCTAAAGTCACAACATCGCAGCCTAAACAAGAAATGATTAAGGAAAAGCTTACAAAATACTCTAAGGAATTTGATGAAGTTTACGTTGTAACAATATCACAAAAACTCAGCGGAACATATGATACTGTTCAGTCGATTATAGAAAATGAGAAGCTTAAAAATGTCACTCTGATAGATTCTAAAAGTGGAAGTGTGAAAACGACGTACGTGTTGTACAGAGTTATTGGTGCGGCGGAAAATGGCGTCAAGGTCACGCAAGAACTTGCCGATGAGTTTGTCAGAGACAGTTTGTTAGTTTTCACAGTTTCTTCTTTAGAATACCTCGAACGTGGAGGAAGGATTGGCAAAGCGAAAGCATTGCTCGGTAAATTATTGAGAATAAAGCCAATTCTTTCAACCGATGAAGAAGGATATACAATTTCACTCGGAATGGAAAGGACACACGAGGGATGCATATCTAAGATGAAGCAGTTGGCCGAGGAATTTGCGAGAAAAGTTTCAAATCCAATCGTGATGGGTGGGTATGGAGTTTCAGAAATGAAGACTTACCTCGACAAACTTTTGCAAGGTTTTAATGTGCATTCGGTAGCCAGAATTGGTCCTGCAATATCGGCTCATGTAGGACCTGAAGTCTTCGGTCTTGTTGTTGGAAGGGGGTTTTGATAGATGATAAAGGATTATCTAAACAGCATTATTGAAGAAAAGTCATCGAAAGATTTCATAGTCTTTTCGTCGGTTCTTTTTTCGATTGGTTTTATCATGTCGATAATTTCAAACGCATTTTTCTTCATCGACCATCCTGTCGTCAGGGCGTTTATCGGGATTGCTAACACCGTATTCTTCATTGGTGTGGTTGGTGTAGGAATTGTAATTTCAAAGTGGTTTAGAAATACAGATGATAAGTTGTACGCACTTTCAAATTTATATCTTACTTTCACAATAATTTTTGCATTTCTTGCTTACTTTATCCCGTTTTTATTTCTCATAACTACTGCTCTGATTTTTGCACTTATACTTACGGCAAGGAAGTTTGTTTTGGAAGAAAGCGAATTGTTCGTCGGAAAAACCTTGTCTTATTTCCTCATCACTTTGTCATTCTACACGATGGAGCTTGTGACAGAGCTAAACGAACAAATCACTCGGAGGTGATTGTATGGAAGTCAGAACATTTGCACGCGGTTTTGAGTTATCAGACGCTATTGAAAGCTACTTAAACGAGCGATTGGACAAAGTAAAGAGAGCTTTGGGATATCTTGGGAACAAGGAAAGTACAAATATCGAGGCGAGGTTTGACAAGGACGGTCCCTATTATACGTTAAGATTGCTTACCCACATCAATGGTAAAGATGTTGTGGTGCAGGAAAAAGCGAATGACATTTACGGCGTGATTGATAACGCGTGCGACAGTTTTGACAAGGCTGTTAGAAAAGAGCGAGAACTTTACAAATCGTATCATAAATCAAATGTGAAGGGCACGATTGAAGCAATGGCTGAAGAACTTGCACCAAGGTATGAAATAGAAGACGAAGAAGATAAGATTGAAAACGTAAGAAGAATTTACTTGGCTCACGTTAGCTTGGAAGAAGCAATTGCCCAAATGGACGTTATGGGCCACCAGTTCTTTGTGTTCAGAAACGTCGATACCGGTGAAATTAACCTAATTTACAAAAGGGACGGAAAATACGGACTCATTGAATTTGAAGAATAAAATCCGAAAAATTAATAGAATGCCATAAATAAACAAGTGCCCGCAAGGGCACTTGCTTTTTTGAAGTCTTTGTACTCCTTGACACAAGGAAAGAGAAGCTGTAGAATTTAATTGTGAAAGAAATCACGAAAAATATTTCCACTGAGTAATTAACATACAGGGTAGGTGTGGGACATGATAGAGGATAACTCTTCAAGAATTATAGTTCAAATATGTCTTGGAAGTTCTTGTCATTTGAAAGGTGCTTACAGAATCGTTGAAACACTTAAAAGCAGATTAGGGGATGTAGTTGATTTAAGAGGTTCCCTTTGCATGGGAAGATGTGCTGAAGGGATAAACATAAAGGCTGGAGAAGAGCTTATCCCAAATGTTTCAGAGAATAATCTGGAGAGCGTTATTGAGTGCATAATAAGAAGAGCAGGTGTTCATGATGCAACTGACTGTAAGTAAGTATATACTTTCTGACAAAGCAAATTGTCAGTACTGCTATAAATGCTTGAGAAATTGCCCAGTAAAATCCATAAGTTTTAAGAACAATGAATCTCTTGTTATAGAAGAGGAATGTGTTCTTTGCGGAACATGTGTCCTTACTTGTCCTCAGAGTGCGAAAACATACAGAAAAGATTCTGACAAAATGATTCAGCTTTTTGGAAAACCTTTTGTACTTTCGATTGCTCCGTCATTTTACGCACACTTTGAAGAACCACTTAAAATTCTTTCTTTATTGAGATCCTTAGGGGCAGTTTATATTTCAGAAACGGCAGTAGGAGCTGAATACGTTACAAATGAATACTTAAAGCTTTTTCAGAAAAGAACGGGACCTGCGATAACAACATCCTGCCCTGTTGTTGTTTCACTTATTGAAAAGCACTACCCAGAACTAAAAGATTACCTTCTTGAACTAAAATCACCCGCTCTTGCGCACTACGAATTCCTTAATCACATGTTCGGTTCTATTCCGAAAATTTTTATAAGTCCTTGTATCGCAAAAAAAGAGGAGCTTGATGGAAAATTCGACGTTGTGCTAACATTTGAGGAACTCGAAGGAATAATTGAAAAACAGGGACTTAAAGAAAAAGTTTCAACACTGAAGGAAACTTTCCCCGATGCACCGTATCCGAGAAGAACGAGAATCTACCCAGAATCCGGAGGAATAATCCGTTCAGCAAGTTTCGAAGGTAAGCATGATAGTCAGTCTTACATACTTGAGGGCATAAATAACATTATTGAATTTTTGAATACATTGCAGTCTTTGGAGGAAAAAGTGTTGATTGAGGCATCTGCTTGTGTCGGTGGTTGTATAAATGGTCCTGCAATGAGAAAGGATGATAATATTTTACAGCGTAGATTAAGGATGAGAAAAATAATTTCGCAGCTTGATAAACTTGAAGGTAAAAGAATAGATACGGATAGCATACCCCTTCAGATTCACAGGACATTCAAAGACAGGAAAGTTAGATATAACGTGCCAGATCATCTTATCTCAAAAATACTGGAAGAAATGGGAAAGACTGATCCTGTTAAAGAGCTTAATTGTACAGGATGTGGTTATGAAACATGCAGAGAAAAAGCAAGGGCAGTAGCCATTGGCAAGGCTGAAAAGGAGATGTGTTTTGAATACCTTGTTGAAAAAGTCTCTTCTTTCAGCAACCTCGTAGTCGAAGAGACGCCGAATGCAATAATAATATATCAGGATTCAGATGTGCTTTATCTAAATAACTCTGCCAAGTCCCTCTTCTCAGACTATTCAAATGAATTGATAATAGATATATGCAGCAAATTCAAAGCTGATTCAAGTAGAATACACGAACTTTATGTAAAATCTCGAAAAGTATATCTTTATCCCAAAGTCTTTGACCTACCAAACAACGGTGGTACCGTTGTGTTACTCGTAGATATGACTGAGATGATGGTTCAGAAAGAAAAGATGAACGAAATGAGGAAGAAAACTATACAAAAGATTGAGGAAGTCTTGAATGACCAAATGAAATTAGCTCAGGATATAGCGAGTCTATTAGGTGAATCAATTGCTGAAACGAAATCACACTTTTCAGAATTCAAGAGATTCTTGGGGGACGAAAATGTTGACATGTGAGATATATTACGCACAGAAGAACAAGCGTGGTGAAGAAGTCTGCGGAGACACGGTTAAATACAAGAAAAGCGAAGATAAGACAGTCATTAGCGTCTCAGATGGGCTAGGAAGTGGAATTAAAGCAAGTATTCTTTCTACTCTAACTGCTTCCATGGCGACTACCATGGTGTTGAATGAAGTTCCTATATCAGAAGTGTTCAATTCAATCATCTCGACGCTACCAACTTGTAAAGAACGCGGAATAAGTTACGCAACCCTCGCAACTTGCTCAGTTAATCACCACACAGGAGAGACTCATATCTTTGAATACGACTGTCCTGTAGTATTAGTTTATCGTAAAGGCATGCCTATAGAAATTAAGAAGTACCAGTACGAAATTCAAGGCCGGAAAGTATATGAGACAAACTTTTTAGCTAAACCTGGTGATATCATTTTCCTTATGACAGATGGAATTACTCAAGCAGGCATGGGGACGAAAAGATTTCCATTTGGCTTTGGTATTGAAAACGTTGTCAAAGAACTTAACAATCTTCTTCTGAATAAAGTTGATCTGAAAAGCATAGTTAGCCACCTCGTGCACTTAGCTGATGCACTTGACACCGGGACAAGAGGTGATGATGCAACAGCTTGTGCGATAAGAGTCAGGGAAAGAAGAAATTTAACAATAATGGTAGGACCACCAGAAAGGAAAGAGTACGACGAACTTGTAGTTGAGAAACTCATCAAGTCGGAGGGAAAGAAAGTTGTCTGTGGTGGAACAACGAGCCAGATAGTTGAAAAAGTGCTCGGCAAAAGCGTGGAGATTGATTTTTCGAGCATATCTGAATATTCTCCACCGATAGGATACATGGAGGGAATAGATCTAGTGACAGAGGGTATAATTACCCTCTCACAAGTTTTCAGATACTATGAAAATCAAGATTCAACACTTGGTGTTGGTGCACAGAAGCTTATAGATTTATTTGAAGAATCAGATGTCATAACCTTCCTCGTTGGAAGGGCAATTAATCCTGCCCACCAAAACCCACTATTCTCCCACGACATATCCCTCAAATTCAGGCTCATCCACGACATCTCCAACATACTCGAAAAGCGTGGAAAGATCGTGAAAGTGGAGTATTATTGATCTATTTTATATAACACTTTCCTATCACTTCACACAACTTTTTGAGAACTTCACGACAAAAATTCTGCCTGTTACGAAAAATGTATATTTCTTCTCGAACAAGGTGTTACAATAGCATCAGAAATCGTATTGGAGGTGATTCGAATGGCATTGCGCTTGCGTGAAATAATTGCGTTGTCTTTGCTTGGTGTCTTCTTGTTTGTAATTGCGGTACCCCAGAATGAGTTTGTTATAAATGAATACACGGAGTCAAGAAGTGTTGAAAGAGTTGAAGTTCTAACGCCCAAAGTGTTGATATCAGCAGCGACACTCAAAATCACTCTTTCACCAGACGATGACAAGTTAGTCTATTCCGATTCATATACCCCGAGTCTCAGTGTATCTCAAGATATAACACGAATAAGTGGTATCACAAACTCTGTTATACTTGGGACAAAGAATATTGAGCATCTGCAGATCTCAACGGCAGTGGTTAGTGTGTTAGGAGTAATGAATCTAAAAAGCCTTGAAATATCTTCTGCAACCTGTGAGATAAATAAAATAATTATTAAAAATGGTTGTGATATAACTATCTCCGCAGCTGTCTTGAATGGAGAAATATATGTGGACAAATTGCAACAGTATGAAAATGTGTCGTTAGAGATAAACAGCACAACCGCAGACGTCACTGTATATGTAAAGAGTGGCGATGAAGGTAAGATAAAGTTGAACAATCCAAAGGTGAAGATAAGAAATTGGTGAACGAGATAATGTGAAATCTTCTTTCCATAAATCTTTTGGGAGGTGAAGGGTATGAAGAAAGGTATAAACGTTTTGCTGGCAGTTTTACTGATATGCGTGTCTTTGAACGTCTTCGGTTTCGAATTCGGTGGTGGTGGACCGTTCGTGATGTTCATCCCTGGAGGAACTTTCTTCAATCTTAAAAACATCAACGTTCCCGTACTCGATTTTCCAAACTTTGAAGATGGTATAATAGCTCTTGGAGGATTTGGTTATGGAGGGGTTCCTGGTCTCTCATACGGTGGCGGTTTTGGATTCAGTGGTGAAAAAGAAGTAACGAAAGATGGGAATAAATACAAGCTCGTCGTTTCAAGTGGCTTCGGCGGAATGCTGAGAAATTTGTCCTTTGGAAGTGTATCTTTGCAAGCAGGCGCACATTTTGGTGGTATTGATATCGAACTTGGAAGGAAGGTAAATGAGAATAACACGAGTATCGGAAATCTTGAAGGTGGTACTTTGGAAGGTTACTTGTTTGCCAACATAAGTTATCTCGCAGTTGCATTTGAACTGTCTTTGGGTATAAAGGTTACAAACTTCATGGAACTCAGAGCGGGAGCTCTTGGAATCGCGGGTTACTCGTACGATGGTTGGTTAGTGAATAACAAGCCGCTTACAGGATTAAGTGATGAAAACAAATTTTTGCTTATGTACACTATCTACGGAGGAGTAGGTTTTGGATTCTAAGAAGGACTTTAGAATTGTAATTATTCTCTTGATTCTTTTTTCGACATTCATATTTTCCAGAAGCGGTGATTTAGACTCTGCCAAAGAAGGTGCGCTTATGCTTCAAAAAAGCATGAGCGTGCCGTTTCCTGTCAACATCCTTTATTTCTACATAGGTAGTCTACAACTCAATAATGCGGTTTCGGCTTCACCTTACAATGTGAGGATTAGATACGTGCGAATGGAGGCATTTTTCGAGTTTGTTGACAACAACAAAATGGCACAAGATGTTGTCTTAGAAGATGGAGAGTTCATAGTTATAATAGGCGATAAAAAGACACTTGAAGCACAAGAGATACTTAAAGTCTATTACATGCTCACGTATACCTTGCTTTTGAAAAAGGATATCGTTAAAGGAATTTATTATTACAAAAAACTAAAAGAGCTTCAAAATTCCAATAATTACGTAGATAAGTTAAAAGAGCGTTTTCCAAATTTCAAGACCGCCAATACTGCCTATTAAGGTGAAGAATATGGAAGAAAAATACAAATTCAAAGAGAAGATGGATAATACAGGTAAAGAGATAATCGTAGTTGAGATAACGACATTCGTGTTGTACATCATCTTCCTTTTTGCAACAAGGCTCAAGGATTTCATAACCCCTTTGGTTTTTTCATTAACTCTTGTAAACATAACATATTTTCTCTTCAGAAATTTCAAACGCCTAAACAGAGCAAAATCAAGAGTAAAATATATATTTGACCTTTTGAACTGCCTTTATTCTATATTCTTAGGTTTCAGTATTTCCGAAATTGTCTTGAAGGTTATAGCTTTTAAATCCAATAAATTGGATATGAACGATATATATACGATACTTATAACAATATTCTCTGTACTTGTATCAAACTATGTCTCTGGCCTACAAGAAAAGCTCCAGAGAGCTGAACTGGAAAGAAAAATCCAGCAGATGAATTTTGAACTTATAAGTTCTAAATTCAACCCACACTTTGTATTCAACACTTTCAACTTCTTAGCCGAAACAACACGCGGAAATCCAGAAAGGGCAGAAGAGATGATAATAAAGATTTCGGATTATTACAGAGAGGTTTTAAAATTCAAAGACAGATGGACAGTTAAAGAAGAGCTCGAGTTTATCTCAAAGTATCTGGAAATTCAGAAGGAACTCCTTTCACATATTCCGATAGAGTATGAAATAGATTATGATTTAAACACTGCAGATTATTTAATACCCACAGGCATCACTCAACCAATTGTAGAGAATGCAATTAAGTACGGCATAAAGAAAAATAACGGTGGAATAATATCAATAAACGTGATGTTAGAAGATGGACTTTGTATTGAGATTAAAAATTCAAAATCCGCTTTCGATGAGGTATGCATTAAGAAATTTGGCACGGGTTTAACAATAGTTTCAAAGTTGCTGGAATTTGTTAGTGGGAAGCTGGAATTCTTGACAGAAGAAAATTTGACCATTTTCCGTCTATACATTCCAACAACTTCTTAAAGCGGAGATGTGTTAATGAGAGGTGTTTAAGATGATTACTTGCGGTATCGTAGATGATGACCCTGTCGCTATCGAAAGAGTGGAAAGACTCATTGGAGAAATAGATAGCGCTTTTCAGATAGTTTTCAAAGCGACCGACTGCAGTGAATTTGTAAAATGTGCAAACCTATACAAACCAGACGTGCTTTTTCTTGATATTAACATATCGGAAGACACTATCTTTGGACATCTGGAAAGGCTGAATTACGAACCGCACATTGTTTTCATCACTGCATACGACGAATATCTTTTAAAAGCCTTTGAAGAAGGGGCAATTGATTATATTCTAAAACCTATTTCAAAAGAACGACTATCGAAAACGATTGATCGAATCAAAAGGTTGGGCTTGAATAGACGACCAAATGAATACTATGTCAGGCAAATATTAAAGCTGCCAGTAAAACAAGGCGAAAGTATAATACTTGTCGATTTGAAAGATATAATCTACTTGGAAGCTGATGATAAGACAATAAAGATATTCACCGAAGGTGAAACGTACGAGACATCTACACCACTATACACACTTGAACAAAAGCTACCAGCAGATAAATTTGTACGCATCCACAAAAGCTACATAGTTTCCGTGGAGCATATTGTGGAAGTGAAAAAATGGTTCCAGAATTCATATATTATAGTCCTCTCAGACAATACTGAACTGAAACTTTCAAGAAATTATCAAGAGGAAGTTTTTAAAAGGCTTGGACTTAAGAACTGATATTTTTATCCACCTTGCTTTATCGGTTTGTATTTTCACAAAAAGCAGGAATTACCCCCCTCTTACTTGTGCTAACTACCTTCTCAAGAGTTATCGTATACCCCATTCTTCTATGCATAACATTGTAAAAACTTCTGTCAAATAATACCACTATTCTTAACATTTCATTCGTGAAAAATTTCTAAAATACCCATTGACAAGTCTAAAAATATGATTTATCATATTCGTGAAAACTATCACGAATAAGCCTACGAATGTAAGAATAAAAGCAAAAGCTATAGAGAATTTATTGTTATGAGTGGAGGTGTGGAGATGCTTACTCGAACTTACAGTAAGGTCGAAGAGATACTCAAGAAATACGAATACAGAAAAGAGATGCTGATTAAGATCCTCCTCGAAGTGCAGAAAGAGTACAGACATATCCCAAGGGATGTTGTGAATTACATCGGTACAGCTCTCGGAATACCACCGGCAAAGATATACGGTGTTGCTACGTTCTATGCTCAGTTTTCCCTCAAACCAAAGGGTGAATACACAATATTGATCTGCGACGGAACGGCATGTCACATGGAAGGTTCAATGAGCTTGGTAAAAGCAATTGAGGAAGAAGTTGGAATAAAACCCGGAGAAGTTACACCAGATTTGAAGTTCAGTCTCGATAAGGTTGGATGTCTCGGAGCATGTGCACTTGCACCAGCGATGGTTATAAACGATGAAGTATACGGGAAACTCGACGGGGAAAAAGTTAAAGAAATTCTTAGAAAGTTGAAAGAGAGAAAGGAGGATTAAGATGTCAACAGTCGTTATCAATGAGCCAATAATAAAGAGTCCCGAGGAACTCGTTCAGTATATATCAAAGCTTAAGGAAAAGAGGGAGAAGAAACTCCAGCAACCGTCAGTTTACGTTTGTGTCGGTACCGGTTGTACAGCAAGCGGTTCAAGAAAGGTCTACGCAAAATTCGTCGAAGTTATTAAGTCCAAAGGATTAGACTTTAAAGTTGAGACGATAGATGACGACGAACCAGTAAAGAAGACAGGATGCTGTGGACTTTGTTCGCTCGGTCCACTTGTAAAGATAATGCCAAGCGGTATTACATACAGCCACGTTACAGTTGACGATGTCGAGGAGATAGTTGAAAAGACGCTTGTCAAAGGCGAGGCAATCGATAGATTACTTTTGACAGACCCAATCACTGACAGGAAAGTTGAAAGGCTTGAAGATGCAACGTTCTTTAAGAACCAGACGTTCTACATAATGGACGCGATTGGTACAAGTGAATGTGAGAGCATCGAAGATTACATGGCGCGCGGTGGATATCTCTCGCTCGCAAAGGTTCTCTCCGGAATGGATAGGGAAGAGATAATTAAGATGGTTAAAGCATCGGGCCTGCGTGGTCGTGGCGGTGGTGGGTTCCCAACAGGTCTCAAGTGGGAAGCTGCATACAAGAGTCAAGGCGATATCAAATACGTCGTCTGTAATGCGGACGAAGGAGACCCAGGAGCGTTCATGAACAGAACACTCCTCGAAAGAGACCCACATTCTGTTCTCGAAGGAATGGTAATCGCAGCTTACACAATCGGAGCTAAGAAAGGTTACGCATACATCAGAGCCGAGTACCCAATCGCTGTTGAGATGTTCAACAAGGCAATAGAAGATGCAAGAAGATACGGACTGCTCGGTGAAAATATACTCGGTACAGACTTCTCATTCGAACTTTACGTAAAAGAAGGTGCTGGAGCGTTCGTCTGTGGTGAAGAGACAGCACTCCTTGCATCAATAGAGGGTAAACGTGGCGTTCCGAGACCAAGACCACCATTCCCAGCACAGTCAGGACTTTGGGGCAAACCAACACTCATCAATAACGTTGAATCTTACGCAAATGTTCCAAAGATAATAAAAGATGGTGTGGAGAACTACAGAAGCCGCGGTGTTGAGAACTCACCAGGAACGAAGATGTTCTCGGTGACAGGTCCTCTCAAATTGACAGGTATCATCGAAATACAATTCGGTACGACGTTGAGATATATCCTTGAGAATATCTGCGGTGGAACGTCAAATGGTCAGAAGATTAAGGCTATCCAGATAGGTGGACCATCTGGTGCGTGTTTGCCTGAAGAACTCTTTGACCTTCCACTCGATTACGATTCTCTAAAATCTGTCGGTGCAATGGTCGGTTCAGGTGGTATCGTCGCAATTACGGAAGACAGATGTATGGTCGAAGTGGCAAGGTTCTTCCTCGACTTCACAAAGAGAGAGTCGTGTGGTAAATGTGTCCCATGTAGAGAAGGAACGATGCAGGCTTACAACATACTCGAAAAATTCACTCAAGGCAAGGCAACATACCAAGACTTAGAAAATCTTGAGTACCTTGCAGAAGTGATAAAGACGGCATCATTGTGTGGACTTGGAAAAACGGCACCGAATCCAATTATAAGTACACTGAAATACTTCAGACCTGAGTACATAGAACACATCGAAGGAAAATGTCCAAGTGGCATGTGTACGGCGTTCAAGAAGTACGTGATTATACCAGAAAAGTGTAAGAGCTGTAGCTTGTGTGCAAGAAGCTGTCCAAATGGTGCAATAAGTGGAGAAAGAGGAAAGCCGTACGTAATCGACCAGGAAAAGTGTATTAAATGCGGTTTGTGTGTAACGAAATGTAAGTTCGGCGCTATCGAGCTCGTTGGTTAATTGTCAGCGAAGAGCGTTTTCGGGAGGGTGATGGATAATGAGAATAATCGTGAACGGCAGAGAAATAGAGATAAGAGATGACGCAAGAAATGTGCTCGAAGCACTGAGGGAAGTTGGGATAGAGATACCAAACTTGTGTTATCTGTCCGAAACATCAGTCTACGGTGCGTGTAGAATGTGTCTCGTTGAAGTTGACGGAAGAGATATCGTTACGTCATGTACGCTCCAGCCAAGAGAAGGTATGGTAATAAAGACACACACACCAAAGATATACGAGATGAGAAAGGGTATATTACAGCTCTTACTTGCTTCACACGATGGAGAATGTACGACATGTGAGATGAACGGAAAATGTAAACTTCAAAAGTACGCTCAGGAATTCGGGCTTACAACGAACAGGTTCGAAAAGATATCGAAAAAGACGGTTACAGATACATCTTCGGTAATAGTCAGGGATAATGGAAAGTGTATTCTTTGTGGAGACTGTGTCAGAGCATGTGACGAAATTCAGGGTATCGCTGCGATAGATTTTGCATACAGAGGCTTTGAAGCACAGGTAGTTCCTTCATTCGAAGAAAAACTTGAAAATACCGAATGTGTACTCTGCGGTCAGTGTGTTGCGTACTGTCCAACAGGTGCTCTCGCAATTAGGAACGATGTTGATAAAGTTTACAAGGCTATCGAAGATGGAAAGTACGTAATAGGCATGATAGCTCCAGCAGTGCGCGCATCGTTGCAGGAAGAGTTTGGGCTTGAAGATGATGTCGCCACATCAGGTAGAGTTGTCTCACTACTCAAGATGATAGGATTCAAGAAAGTTTTCGACGTTGCATTCGCAGCAGACCTCGTTGCATATGAAGAAGCACATGAATTCCTCGAAAGAGTCGAGAAAGGTGAAAAGTTACCACAATTCACATCATGCTGCCCAGGTTGGGTGAAATTCGCTGAACAGTACTACCCAGAGTACATATCTCACCTCTCAAGTGTGAAGTCGCCACAGATGGCGCTTGGTGCGATAATCAAGAAATTCTACTCAAGAGAAATTGGTGTTGACCCGAAAGATATAGTTCTCGTCTCAATAATGCCATGTACAGCCAAGAAATTCGAAGCTGAAAGAGAAGAGTTTGAAGGCAACGTGGACATAGTCCTTACAACAAGGGAATTGGTGAAAGTAATCAAATCGACAGGAATAGATATAAAGATGGTTGACCCAGAACCGTTCGACAGACCATACGGACTCTCATCACAATCAGGTTTGAGCTTCGGTAAGACTGGCGGAGTGCTCGGAAGCGTTGTTAACGTAATAAATGACAAGATGAGTGTGAAGAGCGTAGAAACAAAACAACTCTCAGAAGGCGTATCTTTGACAACCGTTGAATTGTCTAACGGAAAGGTAGTAAAGGGACTTGCAGTATTTGGACTTGGAAATGCGAGAAAGATAGTCGATGCACTTAAGAACGGTGAAATGGAAGCAGATGTTGTTGAAGTCATGGCATGTAACTATGGTTGTATCGGTGGCGGTGGACAGCCGTATCCAAACGATGTCAGAACACGTGCAAGAAGAGCTAAGATACTTAAAGAAGTCCAGAGCATTGACGTTTTGATATCGCCAACTGAAAACTTCCATATGCACCAACTTTACGAAAAGTACTTAGAAAAACCACTTAGCCACGCATCGCATGAGGTAATTCACACGCTCTACAAACACAGAAAGAGAGTACAAGAAGACGAGATCGACATACTACCACTTCCAGAAGAAACAGAAGATAAAGTCAAAGTCAGCGTATGTCTTGGTACATCCTGTTACTCAAAAGGTTCATACGAAATACTTGAAAAACTAATCGCAGCTGCAAACAAAGAAGAGTGGGCAAAGAATCTTGAAATAAAAGGTACGTTCTGCGTTGAGAACTGCGGAAAATCACCAAACGTTGTAGTAAATGATATAATAGTATCCGAAGCAACAGTCGAAAAAGTAAAAGAGGTGGCTATAAATGAGCTATCAGGAAAGAAAGGGGATTCTAAGGTTTCCAAAAGCAACGTTTGAGCGTCTTAAATTGTACCATGCTTTCTTAAGCCAAATCCATGCCGAGGGAAAGATTTATGTTTTATCAGAGGACATAGCAGAGATGCTTAGAATCACCCCAGAGCAAGTAAGAAAAGACTTCTCATTCCTTGAAACAAAGGGAAAACCGAAGGTCGGATACGTTATCAAAGAGCTCTTAGACGAACTTGACGAACTCTTTGGAACCGGAGTTGACGAGAACATAATTATAATCGGTGCTGGACATCTTGGAAGTGCACTTGTGAATTACAAAGGTTTTAAAAACATCGGTGTTCGCGTAGCAGCGATATTTGATAACGATCCACGCAAGATAGGAACGATGGTTGGCGATTTGATGGTATTGCCACTGAAGGATTTATCGAGGGTAATAAGACGCTTTAAAGTCAAAATAGCAGCTATCTGCGTTCCAGAAAGTGCGGCTCAACAAGTAGCGGACTTACTTGTCGGACACGGTATCAAGGCATTGTGGAATTTCTCCACACGAATATTGGACGTACCGCCGAATATCATAGTTCAGAACGAAGATATAACAAGAGGACTGCTTGGCGTGAAACACATGCTTGCTGAGTCTGAAAAGAGTTCAAGTATAGATGCGATGAAGGTAAATGAAGGGTAAATATGAAAAATATAAATGAGCGTGACGTGTATCACGCATAAATAGTGAGGACAGACCTCACAACGGCCACCACACCTTCCCACCCCGGTCTCACCACCGGGGGATTTTTTTATTATCAAAAACCCCGGCTTTGTCAGCCGGGGTTCAGTTATAGAACATTAAGTTTAAATCTTCCAAATTTCGTGGTATTCGTGCGGTGTTTCGCAGTATTCACACACGAACTTTCCATCTACCTGTATGAAAGATGCCATTACGTTTTCGCCATGTGCAGGATTTGTGATACAATTTTCGTTCTTACACCTGATTTCTTCAAAACCGTAAATGCGCGGTGGCATCTTTATTCTGTATTTTTCGATGACTCGAGAATTCTTAACAATGTTCACAGTTGTATTTGGCGATATCGCCGATAGCTTCTTAATCTCTTTGAATGATAAATACCTGTCTGGCAAGCTTATGTAACCTTTGTAATTTCCATCGGCGGATTTGAAAATGCCATCTGCACTGTCGACGTCGTAAAGCCTCAGAATTTTTCTAATCTTAATTATTGTATTATATATCTCTTCCTGTGTCTTTCCCTTTGCCACATGGTCTATAACCGTTCCGTTCTCTATCGGTTTTATACCCCTCTTGCCTTCCTTCGATACGCCTTTTGTTCCATCAACTATCGGAGCCGGAATAATGAAATCTTCATCTTTTTCTTCTTGCATTCTTCCTGTTTCAAACGGTACTTCAAGCGCACCACCTAACATCGACAACAACACTACACGCACGTAGTAACCATTTATCGCCTGTTCTTCCCAACCGTTCAACGAAAGCGTGTCGAGGAATGTAGGTATTTCAGGATTGAACTTCGGACGTGGGAGTGGGTGATAGAATTTGGTCCCCTCATGAACTTTCTCGAGCATGTCTTTTCTAAAAGTAACAGCCTTTCTCAAAATCTTTTCCTTTTCGAGTATGTCTTCACCCATTCGTTCAAGCTGTAATCTTGTGAAGTACCAGATATTAGCAGGATTACCATTCGACAGATACTCGTCTATTGAGTAGAACTGCCTCACTTCAAAACCATTTCGCTTCATCTTTTGTACATATCCTTCAGGCATCTGCAACTCAGGAGGGGCAATCAAGTCGACTTCAACGTTTTTGAAGACTTTTAACCCATCTGCTTTTGAATGTACCGTTCTTCCGTGGAGCAAGTCACCTACGAGTGCTATTCTTATGTGCGAATTGTCGAAATTGTTGTGCTCAAGGAAGGTAAATTCATCGAGGAGTTCCTGGGTTGGGTGTTCGTGTTTTCCATCTCCGCCGTTTATGAAAGCAGGTCTCATTATTCCATGCCTATCGGCGAACTCACCAACTTTTTGCTCGAGCAACCGAACCACACCTTCAAGCCTTGTTCTCAAAACGAAAATCGAATACTCGCTGTAACCTGTTAACATATTGAACGTATCTACATAACTTTCTTGCTTATTAAATGAGGAGTGCTCTGAATCGAAGATGTTTACCTTTGCAGTTTTGTGGAATTTAGCAGCGTTTATGAAGGATTCTTTCGTTCTGGTGGAAGGTTCTACGAAGACGATGTAAATGCCGGTATCTCTCTTAATCTGAAATTCACTCACATCTTCTCCACGTTTCAGTTTTTCCTTCAGCCTCTTAGTAGATTGGTACAAAAAGAGTTGCTCATCGACAGAAAAATCGTTGATAACTGCCAGCGTCCGGCTTAAAAAGTTTCCCATATACTTATCACTCCCCCCACGTTCTTTACGCTGTTTTTTGTTTAACAGTCGGTCTTACCCGACTTTTTATATCTCGGTATATTATACACCAACTTTCCAAAGATTCAACAACGAAGATACGACGTTCCGCATATGGAAAACTAAAAGAATAGATGTTATAATCTTGATTAGCAATAGATTTCCAAAATTTATGGAGGGAGATGCAAACATGAGAATCGAAAATTCGAAGAACTCATATCCAATACCAACATGGGTACACGAAAGTGTCATTTATCAAATCTTTCCTGACAGATTTGCGATAGGTAAAGGCAAAAGCGTGAAAGACAAGGAAAAACTTTACGCATCAAGGTGTGGAAAGATAGTCGATTGGAATGTTCCGCCGGTAAGGAAGGAAAAAGCCAGCCACGTAATGGAATTCTACGGTGGGGATTTGTGGGGTATTGCTGAAAAGCTTGATTACTTAAAAGATTTAGGTGTCAACGCCATATACACAAACCCAATTTTTCTTTCCCCGACGAACCACAAATACGATGCGATTGATTACTTGAAAATAGACCCGCAATTTGGTGGCGAAAAAGCCTTCAAATATTATGTAAAAAAAGCAAAAGAAGAGAATTTCAGGCTGATATTGGATGGCGTGTTCAACCACCTCAGCATCGAAAATCCGTGGTTCAAAAAGGCATTGAAAGGCGACAGGAAGCACATAAGTAAATTTGCCATACATGAAAATGGTCACAGAGCGTGGAACGCTTTCAAATCACTTCCCGAATGGCACCTCGAGGAAGTCGAAGTGATGGAGTACATTCTCTCAGTTGTAAAACACTATCTACACCAGGGAGTAGATGGCTGGAGATTAGACGTTGGCTACGACCTTGGATATGTCAACAACGCGTTGATAACACAAACAGCAAAAAGCATTTCGATGGAAAAATACGTTGTTACAGAGACATGGAACTATCCATCAGATTGGGGGATGGTGGATGGAATAATGAACTACCATTTCAGAAACAGTGTCATCGCTTACCTTAAAAATGAATTCGACAACTTAGCCGATGCGCTCCAGCAGGCATACAACGATACGACAAATATCCACGGTTGCTGGAATATGCTCGACAGCCACGATACAGAAAGGATCGCAACGGTTATTCCAGATAAGCAATTGAGGAAACTCGGTATTGTGCTGCAATTTACTTATCCCGGAGTTCCTGTTGTCTATTACGGAACAGAGATAGGCATGGAAGGTGGAAACGACCCAGAGTGCAGGGCAACGATGCGTTGGAACGAAGATGAGTGGGATAAAGAATTGAGAGAATTCTACAAAAAACTCATAAATATACGAAAGACTGAAACAGCACTCAAAGTTGGAACATTTGAAGTGCTCAAAAAAGAACCGTTGGTGTTCTACAGAAGAACAGCACATGTTTTTGATAGTGTAATCGTTGCTGTGAACAAGTCCGAGACGAAGCAAGTTACAATATCGATTCCAGATGGCAGAATTCTTGCCGGAACGTGTTTCACAGATCTTTTCACGGGCGAAGAGTTCTGGGTAACGGGTGGAATCATGAGATTTGAAGTGCCATCTAAAGGTTTCAGAATTCTCAAGATGACTAACAGGACAAGGAATGGGTACAACCAGTACAAGAGAATTTACTAAGAACCGAGGAGGAATTATCTGCTTGAAAAGATTTTCGTGTTCAAGTGAATACTACAATTCAATCGCTAAAGTGTACGACTCAATGTACGAGGATGAGTATTGGCAAGTTGCAAGAAAACAAATAGAAATGGCTATACTGAAATACAAACCGCAACTTGATGGTGCAAAAATCCTGGACGTTGGTGCTGGGACCGGCTACTGGTCCTTTTGGGCTTTGCAAAGAGGAGCACAAGTTACACTCGTTGAACCTGCAGAAAATATGCTCAAGATTGCGAAGGAGAAGATTGCACAAGTGGGACTGCTGGAAAAAGCAAGGTTTATAAACTCGACAGCTGAGCAGATGGATGAATATATAGATGAACAATTTGACGTCATTTTTGCGTTGGGCGATGTGCTGAGTTACGTGAGTGATTTGGACAAAGTTCTTTCCGTTCTTTCCAAAATATCATCACCAAATGCGCTTATGTTTGCAACGGTTGATAATTATTATTCGTACTTGAAAGACGTAATAATCCATGGTACGTGGGAGGATTACAGAACACTCGAAAGGAAGAAGAGACTACCGATCGGTTCGGAACACGGTGTGTTTGAAGCGAGGTGTTTTACAGCAGAGGAGATAAAACTCTTAGTGAAACAGCACAGCTTCCAGGCAATAGAGATAGAAGCTTTGGCTGCTTTTGATAAGGTAGAAAAAGCACTTAGATATGGAAAATACCTGGTAAATGAACTGGAACATTTGTTTATTATACTAAGAAATAGCAAAGGCAATTGCTCTACATAATCTAGATCAAAAGGGCATCCTCTTCGGATGCCCTTTGTTTTCTTATTCACACATACCCAAGCCCTGTCATCTTTTCGATTTGGAGTTTTTTCATTAGTTCTTCTTTTGAAATGCCTTCTTTTTCTGCAAGTATTTCAATGGCTTTCGATATATCGTACCCAGCTTTCCTTATCACTTCCGAAACCGTTTCGTACCCAAAGTAATTTATCAATGGCGTAAGGTTTGATGTCGACTTTTCAAGGTTTTCTTTGCATTTTTCGTCGTTTACATCCAAGAGTTTGATATATTCTGCAAGTGCATTACATGAGTTTATGAGTAATCGCATCGATTTAAGCGTGAAGTGTACAATTACCGGTGCGAATTGGTTGAGTTGTAGGTTTCCTTGTGCACATGCATGAGAAACTATCTCGTCATGACCAAACACGGTAAGTGCATTCTGCATGACGTATTCAGGAACGATAGGATTTACTTTTCCAGGCATTATGCTGCTGCCAACCTGAACGGCTGGCAGTTTGAATTCTCCAATCGCTGTGTTTGGACCGCTGCCGAGCAGGCGTATGTCGTTTGCAATTTTGTAGAGATTCACAGCGAGAGATTTTAGCAGTCCATGGACTTCGGTGAATGTATCGAGGTTTTGGGTTGCATCTATCAGGTTTTCAGACTTTGCAATTTTCACATTCGCAATCTGCCTGAGCACTTCGACTATCCTGAGTATGTACTCTTTCGGTGCGCCTACACCTGTTCCTATCGCTGTACCGCCAAGGTTGACACTCCTTATTCTTTCTTCAACCTTGTTGAGTCTCCACCTGTCTCGAGCAAGTGCGTCAGCCCACGCACCGAATTGTTGTCCTACCATTATTGGGACTGCGTCCATCAACTGCGTCCTTCCAATCGTTCGTACGTTGTAGTACTCTTTCTCCTTTGTTTGTATCATTTCCTGAAGTCTTATAACCCCATCGACAACTTCGCGAAGCCGTACAATCACTGCCATCTTCCCGGCTGTTACGAATGTGTCATTTGTCGATTGGTGGAGGTTAACGTGATTGTATGGGTCAACTCTGTATTCGCCTTTCTTTCCTCCAAGCATTTCCGTTGCACGGTTTGCGATGACTTCGTTGATGTTGAGATTCACAGAAGTACCCGCTCCGCCGCACAGTGGGTCGACAACAATCCATTTTTTCAATTCTTCCCACTCGTCGCATGCCTTTATTATCGCTTCAGAAATGCTCTTGTCGAGCCTTCCGAGTTCAGCGTTGAGCAATGCTGTGGCTTTCTTTATCATGAAGTAAGACCATATGAATTTTTCATCGAAAATCTCACCTGTTGGTGGAAACAATTTCAGAGCTCTTACAGTAGCTATGCCATAATATGCATCTTCCAGTATCTGCTCTTTTCCAAGGTAATCTTCTTCTATTCTGTATCTTTTCTCTACATTTTCCATGTCTAACTACCTCTTTGCAACAGATATCTTGAGTGGCTCAAGTGCCCGTTCAAGCACGCCGTGCATGTAGGAAATGACTATTCCGTAATTTGTCATCGGGATGCCGAGGCGCTTGAACATCCTCACCCTTCTCATCATTTGGTTCCTTGTATTCACGCAACCACCGCAGTGTATGACGAGCTTTGCATCCGCTACTTCTTCGTATTCAGGCATGTCTACTCCAGCCCACACTTTGAAATTTATATTTGCTCCTGTATGATTGACAAGCCACCTCGGAATCTTTACACGACCTATGTCTTCTGTTAACGGTCTATGCGTACATCCTTCCATTATTATCACTGTATCGCCATCTTTTAGTTTTTCTATCTCGTACACGCTTTCTACAAAGTACCGTATGTCGCCTCTGTAATTTGCTTCGAGTATTGAGAACGTTGTCAGTGCTACATCACTTGGAACGTCGGACGCAACTTTCATGACCGCCTGTGAGTCGGTTATGACAAGCTTCGGTGGTTCGTTCAGTTTTTCAAGTGTGTATCTCAGCTCTCTTTCCTTAGCAACAATTGCGACCGCTTCTCTGTCAAGGATTTCTCTTATGGCATGGACTTGCGGCATTATTAGCCTTCCTTTTGGCGCACCGAGGTCTATCGGGACGACTAAGACCACCAAATCGCCCGCGTCGACGAATTCCGGAATGAACGGCAGTTCATCGTCGCTTGGTATAATTTCGTTCAGTGTCTTGCCTATATTTTCAAAACCTGATTTCCTCACAGAACTTACTACAAATACTCTCGTAGAGAATTCTCTTTCATATGCTCGAGCTATTTCTTCTGCTTTTTTGTCCAGTAAATCGGCTTTATTTACCGCAACGATAAATGGAATTTCGAGCTCTTTGAAAATTTCTGTGATTCTTTTTTCGTATTCACCTGGGAAATTGTCTGTCACAAGTATTCCAGCATCAGCTTTGTAGAAAGCTTTGATTGCTTTCTGAACCCTCTTTTCGCCAAGTTCACCAACATCGTCAAGCCCGGGAGTGTCTATGAGCGTAACTGGCCCAAGAGGATGTAATTCCATAGCTTTATAAACAGGGTCTGTCGTTGTCCCGGGCACGTCACTCACTATCGATATCTCTTGTCCAGTTAAAGCGTTCATGAAAGAAGATTTTCCAACGTTTCTTCGTCCGACTATCGAGATGTATTTTCTAAATCCACCACTTGGTAACAATCTTAACACCTCACAAATTCAGCTATTTTGTGTAGAAGAACTTTTCATCTGGCACCTTTGGCATGCCTTCGGGATACAATTCATTCAGTTTTCTCAAGTACGATAAAACCTCGTCTTTACAATCAGCCGCACTTACGTAGTTGTACTGGCTTCTCTGGAGCGAAGTTTTGAGCACATTTGCTGGCATTCCGAGTTGTGCACTCGTAATTTCGACTGCTCTGTCGATATTTTTGTACGCCCACGACAAGCTTTCTTTAAACGATTTTTCGAAAAGTCTTACGGTTTGCGGATAGTCAACGAGCTTTCCAGTAACGAAGATACCAGTGATTGGAATTCCGTATTTCAATCCTGATGCCTTGTTCCACTCATCTTGTAGGTCAAGTATTATCTTTCCTTTCGACAATGTCATCGTAACGAACGGCTCTGGAATCGCGGCGATTTTGATTTTTCCACTGTTGAATAAAGACACTATTTCTTGTGGCTGTGCGTAAGCAAACGTAACATCTTTGTCTGGTTCAAGACCGTTCTTGACGAGTAAGTATCTCATAACTATGTCTGCTGTCTGTCCTCTACCGTGTGCTGTGTAGATTTTCTCACCTTTGAAGCTCTGAAAGCCTTTGAACTCAAAGTCTGGAGAGGCAACGACATAGAAGAGCCTCCAGCTGTAAACTCCAACGAGCCTTACGTCTACACCTTTGTTGTACAGTGTTGCGCCAAACGTAACTGGAAGTGCTGCAAAGTTGACTTTTTTCGAGACTATATATGCCGTGGCTTCGTCCATTGTCTTCCAAAGTTTAATATCAAGCGCAATGTCAGTTTTCACTTCTTTGTTCAGAAGTCCTGCAACCGGGAAGATAGTAGGTCCGAATGGATTGATAAGCGTAACACCAAAACCGAATATCACCGAGAATAATAGAATAATGCTCACAAACTTCTTCATACACTCCACCTCCTCATGATTTTAGAGAGAATTTCAGATTCCGCACTAAGAAACTCGGAATTCGATATATCTTTTGGTATCCTTGAAACATCTATCGTCTCCAAAATTCTGCTGGGTTTATCGCTGAGCAAGTATATCTTATCAGAAAGTAATAAAGCCTCCCTCACATCGTGAGTCACGACGACCATGGAAAAGCAGGCTTCTTTTCTTTTCTGAATGATGTCAGAGATTATGGATATCTTCAAATGTACATCCAAGGATGCAAATGGTTCGTCGAGCAACAAGAGCTGTGGATTTACAAGCAATGCTCTTGCCAGATTAACCCTTTGCCTCATTCCACCACTCAATTTTGAAGGCATGTAGTTTGCAAAATCATCTATTCTAAGCGATTCTAAAATCTGGTGTATCTTTTCTTCGTCCTCCACAACGAATTTAAGGTTTTCTAAAACGTTCTTCCAAGGTATTAAGCGCGGTTCTTGAAAAACATATCCTATTCGTTCAGCGTACAGTTCGACTTTTCCTTGAAAATCGTGAACCAACCCTGCCATTATACGAATCAAAGTAGTCTTTCCACAACCTGATGGTCCGAGGAGTGCGATAGATTCACCTTCTAACAATTCAAACGATATATCACTTATCACTTTCAGTGGTCCGAAATGCTTTGATAAATTCTCGATCTTCAACAGGATTTTATTCTTTATGCTACATACTTGCTCCACTATACCAGCTCCCAATTTTTGAGTGCATTTTTGATAAACCTATTAACGAAATTCTCCACTGTAAGTCCTATTATTATGATAATTGCAGTGTACGCGTATACTTTCTCAACGCTGACAGATTGCCTTGCCCAAGCTATCAACACGCCGATACCATTATCTCCGCACATGTATTCGGATACGACGACAACTTTCCAAACGTTTCCAAAGATAACTTGTATAGCACTTAAAAACTGAGGTAAGATGGAGCCTAAGTAAATATCTTTTACAACCTTTTTTCTACTGACCTTGTAAACTCTTGCCATTTCTAACAATTTCCTGTCAGTTGTCTGTATTCCAACAGCAGTCGAGAGAATAGCATGAGGTAGCAAAGATAGAATGCTTACGACAACCGGACCAGTCCATCCAATGCCCCAGATGAACATCACCAAAGCAAGCCACGTGATTATGGGTATCGCTTGGACAACCAAAATTAGAGGTCTAAACATGTTGCACAATGTCTCATTTAGCCCAATTATGAAGCCTATGAATACACCCACTGTTACGGTTGAAATCAACACCACAATGACTTTGAGAAGCGTTGAACCCAAAGAGTCAAGAACTCCCAATCTCATCAATTCCAAAGCCATCGTTTTAAGTACCAAGGGCGGTCTTGGAAGTATAAGGTCAGAATTGATTATGTAGGATAAAAGCCACCATGTGAAAAAGATTACAAACAAGCCGAAAACGTACTTCAAAAATGTTCGCATTTTAATTCACCTGCTTCATTTTTTGTCGAAACTTAGCTATACACAATACAATTTTTTCAAAGTGAAACTTTTGACAAAGTATACCTGCTTTTGATATAATAATGATACCACAAAACAAAGGGGGTGTAGTGCATGGCAAAAGATATCACTGTAAGAACTGTTATGGCTATTCTTGTTGACAAGAGAGAACAAGCTGCCGTAGAAGTTCAGAAGTTGCTCACAGAGTACGGCTGCTACATCAAAACGCGTCTTGGACTCCATGAAGGTGCAGGCCAATACTGCTCGCCAGTTGGGCTTATAATCCTTGAACTTGTTGACGATGAAACAAAACACGAAGAGCTCTGCCAAAAACTCAACGGTATTGATGGTGTGACTGCTAAGTACATGAAGTTAGAAATATAAATCACGTACACAAACAATCATAAGGCGGTGATATTCACCGCCTTTTTTATACAAAGATTTCATCAATTCTCTTCCTGCTTCCGAATCCTTCGCCAACAGTTAAGCCCACACTTTTTATCATCGCCTTAGTGCATTCAACGCAAGCTGTGTCTTTTTCAAATAAACATATTTTTCCCGGATACAACGAGTAATTCGGTCTGTACGGATTTGGCGTCAAGTTTGGCATTATTACATTCGCACCGTACTTGAGTCCGTATTGGCGACCGTAGGGATTTATAGAGCCAAGCGCTGTTGTAGCTGGTATGTTAGCTGTTGGGACTACTATACGAGCGAGTGCAACCATTCTCAGTGTTGTTTTCAAATCTCCTCCATTTGCATCTTTGAGCGGTGTGTCGGGATTCGGTATGTATGGTCCTATCCCTATCATGTCAGCGTCGATTTCTTTCAAGAACGCCAAATCCAAAGCCAAGTCGTAAGGTGTCTGACCAGGTAATCCAACCATGAAGCCTGCGCCAGTTTCGTAACCAAGTCTTTTTATCTCGTACAAGTGCGCTTTTCTGTTCTCGAACGTGTCACCGGGATGCAATTTTGCGTACAGCTCCGGTGAAGCTGTTTCGTGGCGCATCAGGTACCTATCAGCACCGAGTTCTTTCCAAATTCTGTATTCTTCAAATGTTCGTTCACCGATGCTGAGTGTTATTGCAACATCAAGTTCTTTGATTTGTTTGATGATATCGCACATCATTTCTGTTGTGTAATATGGATCCTCGCCGGATTGCAGTACTACTGTTTTAATTCCCATCTGGGCTATCAACTTAGCGCGTGCAACAATCTCTTCGACGCTCATTCTGTATCTCGTTAAGTTCTTATTTTCAGCTCTCAAACCGCAATATAGACAGTGTTGAGAGCAGTAATTCGAAAATTCTATGATTGCTCTCAAATACACTTCATCACCAACATATTTCCTTCTAATTTCATCTGCAGTCCTGAATATCTCTTCATCGTATTCATCTGTGCTAATTATATGCGTCAAATAATCCAAATCAACATTCTGAATCTTCTTTACATCCAACATATGCTTCACCTCAACGATTTTTATTCCTTCAAGTCACTTGATTCGCTCGGTTCTCTCATTTCCTTTACTCTCTCAATTATCTCTCTAATCAAAACGTATTCATCTTCATCTATTTCCCTCTCAGCGAACATTAGGTACTTTTCATCCTCATACACGATGAAGCTTTCAGTGTACCGCTCATCTCCAGCTCGGGCTATGCAGGACAAACGTCTGCCTATTTTTTCACATATCCATATTTTTGTATTGAGCATTGCTGCGTATTGTATTAACATGGAGCTTAACTTCTCAAAATCTGACATCTCTCTCACCACGGTCGATTCTCTCAAGATACTTCTCAACCATTTCTCTGCTATTTACTCTTTCCATTTCTTTTCGTATCAATTCATTACCAATTCTCTTGGTTTCTTCCGAGGCATAGTCGTTGAGGTATTCTCTGAGCGTGAACAGAGCATTTGGCGTGCAGAATCTTTTTACGAAGCCCGGTATTGCAAATTCCATGAAGTGCTCTCCTGTTCTTCCCATTCTGTAACATGCTGTACAGAAAGATGGTATATAGCCTTCTTTGAGCAGATCCTGAATAACTTCCTCAAGAGTTCTGTTATCGCCGAGTATAAATTGGCTCTTGCGTATCTTTTCTGGGTCATCTTGCGAATACGAACCTATTCCTATGCTTGAACCGCCATCGATTTGCGAAACGCCCATTTTTAAAACTTCTTTTCTCAGTTCAGCCGGTTCGCGAGCTGTAAGAATCATTCCTGTGTATGGTACTGCAAGTCGTATTATAGCAACCAATTTTTTAAAATCTTCGTCGCTGACCTTGTAAGGTGGATGGTATGATATTTCACTTCCGACAGCAGGTTCTATTCTTGGGAATGATATCGTGTGAGGACCAACGCCGAACCTTTCTTCAAGATGAATTGTATGGTATATCAATCCCATCACTTCGTACTTCCAGTTGAACAGTCCAAAGAGTGCACCGATGCCTACATCATCTATTCCTGCAAGCATTGCTCTGTCAAGGCCATAAAGCCTCCAAGCGTAGTTGGATTTTGGACCTCTTGGGTGCAACTGTCTATATGTTGGCTGATGATAAGTTTCCTGGAATATCTGGAACGTTCCAATTCCAGCATCTTTAATGATCTTGTATCCTTCCACAGTCTGTGGTGCTGCGTTAACGTTCACTCTTCTGATCTCACCATTTCCGATTTTCGTGTCGTATATTATGCGTATCGTCTCGGCTATGAACTCGGGGCTGTACCTTGGATGTTCGCCGTAAACTACTATCAAGCGCTTGTGTCCTTTTGAGACAAGAGCTTCAACTTCCTTTCTAAGCTCGGAAAATTCGAGAGTTTTCCTGTACACTTCTGTGTTTGAACTTCTGAATCCGCAGTACACACAGTCGTTGATACAGTCATTTCCTATATAAAGAGGTGCAAAGAGCACTATTCTATTCCCGTAAATTCTCTCTTTAAGCGTTCTGGCAGCGTGGAATATTTCTTCTAAGAGTTCAGGTTCTTCAACATTCAATAGCGTTGCGACTTCTTCAGGTTCTAATCTGTTTTTGTTTAATGATTTTTCCAAAATTTCCATTACGCGCGATCTATCCGGGTTCTTTGTCTGTTCAAGAAGCTCCCATATTTCAGCCTCTGGAATAAATGTCTTTTCGGTATCGATTTCTTTTGTAAAGACATACATCTTAAATCACCTCCGTATATTCTCTTTTAAACTGCTATGCTTTTAACCTTTACTCCCTTAACATTCCCAAGTTTTCCAGTAAATGCACCAAGGTTATCGTTCGTTGTCTTTACGATAAGAAACACTATTGCTATGTTTTCATCTGGCACAGGATATCCGACTCTCAGTTTTATTATCTCAGCATATTGGTGGAGCAATTCATTTACTTTTGAGTACGCATTTTCCCTGTCGTGAACGATGATATCGACCGTGTAATATCTTTCTTCTGCTTTTCCTTCCACTCGGGAAACCTCCTTTTAGTCAGCTGTTTTGGATTTTTGCTTTTTTCTCTCTTCTTTCGTTCTGTTTGTATAGTGTGTATGCAGATAGTGATGTGCGATATGTCCGTTCGGTTCTCCGACAAACTCTTCGTAGAGCTGTATTATTTCCGGGTTTTCATGTGAACGCCTAATGACACTCATTTCGTCGATACTGTATATTGCTTTAGCGCGTTTCTTGACTATATCTGGATCCAAACTCTTAGGCTGGCCTCCACCACCTATACATCCTCCGAGACAAGCCATAACCTCTACAAAGTCGTAATGTTTCTTTCCTTCCTTTATTTCTTTCAGCAATTTCTTTGCGTTCCCTGTTCCGTTGACGATAGCGACTCTAACCTTTCTCGTCTTGAAATCGACCTCCGCTTCCCTGATTCCCTCCAAGCCTCTCACTTCGTTGAAAACCAACCTCGGAAGTTTTTCGCCTGTCAACTTTTCGTACGCGGTCCTCAGCGCAGCCTCCATAACACCACCTGTGACACCGAATATAGCACCTGCACCGGACGAAGCTCCGAGTGGGCTGTCGTGCTTTTCTTCTGGCAGGTTCACGAATGGAATGTTTTTGAATTTCAGCATCTTGGCAAACTCACGGGTGGTTATCACGTAGTCCGTTACCTTTATCCCATCTACCACGTGTTGTGCCCTTTCAATTTCGTCCTTCTTTGCTGTGCAAGGCATAACTGCTACCATAACTATATCCTCAGGTTTTACGTTAATCTTTTTTGCAAAATACTCACGAGTACTGCTCATAATCTGCATGGGGGATTTTGTAGTTGATAGATTGGGTATAAATTCTGGGAACTCCTTCTCAACCATATTTACCCAACCGGGGCAGCAGCTTGTAAACATTGGCAATGTACCGCCATTTTTGAGTCTTCCAATAAGTTCGTGTGCCTCTTCCATTATTGTCAAGTCAGCACCGAAATTTGTGTCAAATACATAATCAAATCCAAGCTTTCTAAGTGCTGCTACCATCTTTCCGGTGCTTACAGTGCCGGGTTCCATACCGAATTCTTCACCAATTGCCACACGAACAGAAGGCGCTGTTTGAGCGATGAAAACTTTTCCATTCTTATTTTCAAGCATCTTAATTAGCTTCTTCCACGTAGGAGTTTCGTATATCGCACCTACAGGACATAGATATGCACACTGTCCGCAGCTAATACAATTCGTCTCGTAGACTGGAACACCAAATTCAGTCTCTGGAATCGTCTCGTATCCACGTTCAATCATCGAATAAATGTTCATACCCTGTATTTCACTACATACACGCACGCATCGTTGGCACTTGATACATTTCTTCAGATCGCGATTTATCGAAGGACTGCTTGTATCGATATATTTTGGAAAACTCACAGGTGTACCGAAAATCGGCTGGATGTCATAGTAGTGAATGAGGTTCTGAAGTTCACATTTCCCGTCTGCTTCGCAGTACATACACTCATGCGGATGGTTTGCCATTATCAAATTCAAATTGAATCTCACCGCTTGCTCTACTCTTTCAGTGTTTGTCCAAATCTTCATTCCGTCAGAGACCTTTGTTGTACATGCTGGTTGGAGTGTCTTTGCACCTTCAATTTCAACGACGCATATACGACAAGCTCCGATAGGCTCAAGTTCTGGATGATGACATAGAGTTGGTATTTTATATCCAAACTGTGCAGCAGCTTCTAAAACAGTCTTATTTTCATCAACTTCGTAAGGTTTGTTGTTAATATATATCTTTACCACAGCCACCACCTCCCAATTTCCTCCTAGTTTTCGCAAAATAAACAAAAATCCCTCTCTCCTTTTCCAAGGAAAGAGGGATAGTATTCAATGTAAAGACAAAATCTAAAAAGGCAAAGTTGAAGCTCTAAGAAGGAATAGCCTAATTAGATGTACTTTCCACAACTTTATCAATCCCTCTTTCCTTGGTGTCAGATCGCATCCTCCACCTCAGAAAGCGCAAATAAGCGAAATTATTCACATGTCAATTGTATTATACCATATTCGGTTTTAAAATTGCAAATTCATGAAGACCGGATTTGGTTGAATTTAGTCCAAAACTGAAAAATATCTGCTCTTTTTGTGAGTTTTTTCACTTCTTGCTCTTTCATACAAAAAAGTGCCCCTGAGTTAGGGGCACTTAGAATGTTTATCTATTAATTAACACTTTCAGTTTGCTTTGCGGCTTTTCTGACAGCTTTTGACCTGTTAGTGTAATGCGTGTGCAACAAGTGGTGAGCGATGTGGCTATTTGGTTTTTCAAGGAAGTCTTCGTAAAGTTTTATGATATCCGGGTTCTCGTGAGACCTTCTTAACACGCTTAGTTCGTCGATGCTGTAGATAGCGCTTGCTCTCTTCTTGAGTATATCTGGATCGAGGTTCTTTGGCTGTCCACCGCCACCGATACAACCGCCGTAACATGCCATGATTTCGACAAAGTCGTAGTATCTTTTTCCTTCTTTCATTTCTTTAAGCAACTTCTTGACATTTGCCATTCCGTGCGCTATAGCTACTCTCAACTTTTTACCTTTAATATCGATCTCGGCTTCCCTAACACCGTCCAAACCTCTGACGCTGTCGAAGACAAGTTTTGGCAACTTTTCGCCTGTTATCACTTCGTACGCTGTTCTCAGTGCGGCCTCCATAACACCACCGGTTACACCGAAGAGCGCAGCAGCACCTGTTGATGTTCCAAGTGGGTTATCGTATTCTTCTTCTGGCAAATTCACAAATGGTATTCCCTTGAGCTTGACAAGTTTACCGAGTTCACGGGTTGTGATAACGTAATCTGTTACCTTTATGCCATCTACGAGTTGTTGCGGTCTGGTAATTTCATCCTTTTTAGCTGTACACGGCATTACCGAGACCATAACGATATCTTCTGGTTTCACACCTATCTTCTGTGCGAAGTACGTCTTTACAATGCTGCTCATCATCTGCTGTGGTGATTTTGCTGTTGACAAGTTCTCCGTAAGTTCGGGCCATTCTTTTTCCATTTCGTTTACCCAACCTGGGCAGCAGCTTGTGAACATTGGGAATTTGCCACTATTTTGCAGCCTGTGGATTAGTTCGTAACCTTCTTCCATAATCGTCAAGTCAGCAGCGAAGTTCGTATCAAATACGTAGTCGAATCCGAGTCTTCTGAGTGCTGCAACCATCTTTCCTGTGCTCACAGTTCCCGGTTCCATGCCAAACTCTTCACCGATTGCAACCCTGACTGATGGAGCTGTTTGTGCCACATATACTTTGCCCGGCTCTTTGCTGTTCAACATCTTAAGCACTTTTTTCCAATCTGGCGCTTCGTAGATAGCTCCGACAGGACACAGGTATGCACACTGTCCACAGCTTATACAATTCGTTTCGTAAACGGGTACTCCGAATTCTGTTTCTGGTAGTGATTCGTATCCACGCTCAATCATGGAGTAGATGTTCATTCCCTGAATTTCACTACACACACGGACACATCTTTGGCATTTGATACATTTTGAGAGCTCCCTGTTTATTGACGGACTGCTGACATCTATTTCTTTATCAAGATCAACATTTACACCAAATATTGGTTGAATGTCATAAATGTGTACGAGTTTCTGGAGTTCACATCTACCATCAGCTTCACAGTACATACACTCGTGTGGATGGTTTGCCATGATGAGCGAGAGGTTGAACTTGACTGCACTCTCCACTCTTTCGGTGTTTGTCTTTATTTTCATCCCATCTGCAACTTTTGTGGTACACGCTGGCTGAAGCGTTCTTGCACCTTCGATTTCAACAACGCAGATTCTACAGGCTCCGATTGGTTCGAGTTCAGGGTGATGACAGAGTGTAGGAATCTTGTATCCAAGCTCTGCTGCAGCTTCAAGGACTGTTTTGTTTTCTTGCACTTCGTAAGGCTTGTCGTTGATATAAATCGTTACCATCGGCCACCCACCTCCAAATTTGATAGAAAAGTCAAATTATTCAAAATTATTCTATCACAAAACTAAAAATTTCACAAGTTATAAATGAAAAGATTTTAGAAGAAAAGCATAAATAATGTTGATTTTCTTTCAAAATCACCTTGATATAAATAAAATTAAGCAAGTGAATTTTTCTTTAGATAATCCTTTTTTTCACGAACTTAATACATGCTCAACATATTAGAATTTTGTTGTGAAACTCAAGTAATAATCAGTTGTTATAAATGGGATGCTTATTCTTGGATCATCTGGGTTCGCGTAGTACAGAGCACTGAAATAATTGTATATGTAGTCAGTGAAAGAGTAACCTTGAATAAACCTGAGAGGACTATCAGCTCCATGCAATATTAGACGATAACCTAATTCTAAGCCTGAGTACCTGTCATAGTACCAAATGAAACCGGCTCTTGCTGTGGCATATAGGGATTTTTGGCGAGCTTCGTTCACAATCGATTCCCAGTCATCCGGTGTATTAGCCGATTGCCATACGTTTATAAGCATACCGCCTTCTATTGTCGAGAAAATTTCTATATTTTCCGTTGCCAATATTCCGGCACTTAGAAACCCACGTCCTACAAGGACTGTTACATACTCTGAACCTGGGTTAAACACGGAAACCAATCCCGTTTGAACAAAAGGCCTTACTACAACAGGACTTATGAAGAAATTTGAATGTAGATGCGTCATGTTTAGAAGTATATACATTTGATAGTTTGGATCAATGCTCTCACCTAAGTACGCCTTGTTGATAAAAAACGGGTCCCACAAATATGTTTCGTTGTTTATTACGATCCAATTAGTTGGATAGTACCTTAACTTTAGATTGAACGCACCAATTACGTCGAATAGAGGTTGTGTTGATATTTCAGAGTTTCCAAAAGAAAAACCTATAGAAGTGAACTCTACAAATAAACCTTGAGGATGCTGAGGAACAATACTTAATACAAAGTTTTCAGATGTAGATGTCGAAGTGAAAGATAATGTTGTTAAAACAATCATCAAAGTTATAACGAAAATCTTTTTCATATTGCCACCTCCTTTGTGGGCATTATAGCGCTATTATATCACCGAACTCTTCTATTACAAAATAAGGGAGCATGATTGTGGTATAATTAGATTGCAAAAGTTTAAATTTCTTACGTAGGGAGGGTTATAAGTGAACAATTCATCGAAAATTGAGCAGTTCAGCTACTTCGAAATATCTGAAAATGCTAAGGAAAGAATAGGAAAATGCCAATTGTTTATCTTGGATATAGACGGAACATTTTATATAAGCGGTAAACTATTTGATGGTTCAAAAAGATTCTACGAAGCGATAAAGCGTCAGTCCAGAAAGATGGTTTTTCTAACAAATAACTCTAACAGAACTTTGGAAAGCTATGTCGAGGAATTCAAGGATATGGGAATCGAGATATCCAAAGAGCAGATTGTGACTGCTGGCGTAGCGACAGCTCAGTACCTTTACGATGAATTCGGAAGCAAAAAAGTGTACGTGGTTGGAACTGAAGATATAAAGCTCGAATTTCAAAACGCTGGACACCAAGTAGTAGAAGATAATCCGGAAATTGTCGTTGTCACGTTTGATAAAACCCTTACATACGAGAAATTGAAGAAAGCGACACAGTTCATTTCCAAGGGTGCTCTTTTCGTAGTAACAAACCCAGATTTAAACTGCCCATCTGACGAAGGACCTCTTCCAGATGCCGGAGCTATAGCCTCTTTGATAAGAAAAGCTTCAGGAATGTATCCAAACATTGTTTTCGGTAAGCCTGAACCTAAGTTGATAGAGATGGTTATGAAGCACAACAACGTTACAAAAGAAGAAACCTGTATGGTTGGAGACAGGCTTTACACAGATATACTCGCCGGACTGCAGGCAGGAACATTGACATGCCTTGTTTTAACTGGCGAGGCAACGTTAGAACAAGCTGAGAAAAACCCAATAAAACCACATTTGGTTGCAAAGGATATTGGAACGTTAGCTGATATAATCAACGGTGTTATATAAACTTTAGCAGAAGGTATCAGTGATGATAAAGTACGCCCTTAGAAGTAAACCTACAGAAAAACTTGTTGAACTCGCTCAAAGTGGATTGAGTGAAGCTATAGACTTGTTAATAGAAAAGTTTTATCCTATGGTCGTGAGGATAGCCTCACAGTTTTATGCACCTTGGGCGGAGTTCGACGATATAGTTCAAAACGGACTCATAGGGCTGATTAAGGCGATATTTTACTTTGAACCTGGAAAGAGTTCTTTTTCTACCTTTGCTTGGAGAAGTATAGAGTCGGAGATAAAAACGTTCATAACTTACCAGAACAGGAAGAAAAATAAGATGCTCTCCGATTCAACAAGCATGGATTCGGTATTCGACGATGTTGACGACGAGCAGATAGATTACTTTGTTGCCGATACTGCGGCAAGCACCAACGTTGTGAGGAACACTATTTTAAGCGTTGTACACGAAGAGATTTTGGAAGCTTTGAATGAAGACGAAACTAAAATATTCGAGCTTTGGCTCGATGGTTATAGCTATAAAGAAATCGAAGAAGCGGTTGGCGTGAATTTTAAGAAGGTAGATAATACTATCCAAAAGGTTAAGAGGATTGTCAGAAGTAGGTTGAGTGCTTCGATAATGCCCTTCTTGGAAGGTTAGAAACTTGAATTCTGAAAGGAGAATAATTGAATGGCAAAGTGTATGCGATACGCCCAATCGGTGGCTGATATAGATTTTGATAAACTTCTTAATGAAGGAAAAAGGGTTTTTCTTTTTGACTTCGACAATACAATAAACATCTGGCGTTCTGAACATGTTCCGGAGGACATAGTTAAAATTTTTGAATATTTGAAATCGAAAGGTGCTTCTATTTACATTGTCTCTAATGGTAGGAGACGCAATCTTGATTATGATGTTCCTGTAATATGGCGTGCTTTGAAACCTCTAACGTTCAAGACAAAAGCCATTCTTGGGAAAGAACTTAAAGACAGGAGTAAGGTCGTTGTGATTGGGGATCAGATATTCACAGACGTACTTTTTGGAAAATTCTTAGGCGTTTGTGTTGTTAAAGTTGAGCCATTAGATAAGTCAAGAGAGTTCTTTGGAACAAAGATTTTGAGGTTTTTCGAAAAAGTTCTCAAAAAGCTCTTGTGAAGAGAGGCGATGTATATGAAGAAAATCAAACTTGGAATAGTTGGTTGTGGAATTGCGGCAAGGGAACTTCACCTTCCAGCTCTTGTTGATTTGAAGGATAAATTCGAAATTTCAGCAGTTACAAGTAGAAGGAAGGAAAGTGCGGAAGAATTCGCTCAAATGATTAAAACCCAGCTTGGATACACACCTGAGATCTTCAATTCTTACGAAGCAATGTTAGATTCGAAAAGCGTAGACGCTGTAGACTTAACTCTCCCAATTGAACTAAATGTGCCTTTTATCAAGAAGAGCATCGAAAAAGGATTTCATGTAATATGCGAAAAACCAATCTCAACAGATGTGGAAACAGGTAAAGAAATCATCGAACTTTCGACAAAGACGGACAGGGTAATATACATCGCTGAAAATTACCGCCATGATTTTAGATTCAACAAGATAAGAAACATAGTTGATGAAAATGTTATAGGTAAACCTGTCTTTGTCATCTGGCATCTATGGATAGGCATGGATAAGTCGAACAAATACGCTAAAACTGCATGGAGACAAAACCCTAAGCACATAGGTGGATTTCTATCAGACGGCGGAGTTCACCATATCGCGGCATTAAGGGTGATCTTTGGAGACATTGCGTGGGTGAGTGGAACGGTAAAGCGTGTCTCGGACTATCTTGGTGACGATGATTCACTTTCGGCAGTTTTCGAATTCAAAAACGGTGTAATTGGAAATTACACCATTTCGTACGCACTCAGTGGTCGCCAGTACTTTGAGATAGTCGGTACTAATGGCAGAATATACATGGACGAGTCGAAGATTAGAATAGTGGGGGAGCATGGAGCTGAAATCCAAATTCCAGAAGAGAATACCTTTAAAAACGAATTTCTCGATTTCTACGAAGTACTAACTCAAGGTAAACCAAATGTTCTTGGACATCCAGTGGAAGCTTTGAAAGATCTTGCATTTTTTGAAGCAGCGATACGCTCAAGAGGCATGAGAATAGAAGTTGATTCTTTGATGAAATAAAGAGCTTATGGACAAACTTTATATATCTTTGATTGATAAAGAAGCACTATTAACTCCACATGTTTACGAAAGAATGCTCGAACGAGGGATAACACTTGAAGAACTTGTTGAAATGCTTGAATCGAAAGATTCAATGGCTGTTATGCAGAAGAATTTTCGAATTAAGGTGACAAATGGTAACATCTCGGCGATTCTGCAACTTTCTGGCAGTGTTTTGTACATAATAACTGTCTTTCGTGAAAATAAAAAGAAAGCACATTAGCCCCTCTACATGAGGGGTTATTATTTTTGTACTTTGAACGAAAACTTTATTGAAAATGTCTAATGGAGTGACTGTAAGTTTCTTGTGTAACTCACGGGGGTGTTAATGTGAAAAAGCGTATTTCTGTTCTCATGCTTATGATTATCCTGATTGCAACCACGTCCTGTGTGCTATTTCAAGATAGGCAGAATCCTACCGTAAGTCTCTCAGTAAGTTACATTGTTGATATACCGAACGTCAAAGTTGCTGTAACTGTGCAGTTCTCAGACAACGATATTGTAGACAGGATAGAACTGTACGATGGTGCAAACCTTGTAGAATCAAGAACTGTCCGTAAAAAGTCTGGAACTGTGGTATTTTACCTTCCGGACGTTCCTGTACAGGAAGGAAATATTAAGAATTTTGAATTTACAGCCAAGGCTTATGATAAGTCTGGCAATGTCACTCAATCTGGCAAGGGCGAGTTAACTTTGGATTTTAACCAGCCAAAGGTGACCATTAAAAACGACTACGTGGGCAATTACGTCGAAGTAGAAGTACAAAAAGGTCCAAAACTCAATAAAATAGAAGTTTTTTCAAACAACGAGAAAGTTGGGGAGAAAGGAACAGAAATATCTGAAGGAATAGAGAGAGTGCCGGTATCTATTACCGATGATAGCACGGAGATTCTTGTGAAAGCTGTAAGTGAGTTCGGCATAGTCGGACAAACATCGAAGAATATCATCGTCGATAAAATTCCTCCACAAGCAATGATATTGACAAATATAACTGGTCCGTACGTTTCAGGTACAGTAAATATCAATATCGAGGCAACTGACCAAGTTGGCATTAGCAAGGTTGAATATTATCTTGATTCAACGAAGTTGGGTGAAAAGACTTCAGCGCCGTATTCATATTCGATTGACACGACAAGATATTCAGATGGAAGGTATACGTTTAAGGTGATAGCTTACGACTTAGCAGGAAACACAGCTGAAGCAAATATGCAGCTCGTGTTTGAGAATAACCAGCCAGGCGTGGAATTTATCTCACCGAAAGATGGAGCATATCTATCAGGAAACGCAAACATCGAAGTTTCGGCAAGTGATGGAAACGGCATTCAGAAAGTTGAACTTTACCTTAATACAACAAAAATCAACGAAATGACAGCAAGTCCCTACAGATACACACTTAACACTAAGAACTACCCAGATGGTCAGTACACACTAAGAGCAGTTGCTTACGATACTTTCGGCAAATCAAAGGAAAAGAGTATCCAGATACGTATAGATAATACATTTCCAACGGTGAATATTACAAAACCAATGAATGGTGAAGTGGTCGTAGGCTTTGTGAATGTCGAAGTTAACGCGAGTGACAACAACAAAGTGGACAAAGTTGAGCTCTATCTGGGTTTCATCAAGGTTGGAGAAAAGAAAGAGCATCCGTACACGTTTGTCGTTGATACAAGGTATTATTCAGGCTCTTACACGTTAAGAGCAATAGCGTACGATTTGGCAAATAATGAGGCTGAAAAGAGTATATCACTCAATATCAGAAGACCTGTAGAAGGGGATATAGTATGGAAATTCAAATCGAACGATAGTGTTGTAACGTGTCCCGCTATAGATTCTTACAGAAATACGATATATTTTGGCAGTGGTGACGGATATTTATACGCTGTAGGATTGAATAACGAATTCAAATGGAAGTTCAAAACGAACGCTAGGATTCAATCATCACCGGCGATAGATACTGATGGAACGATATACGTTGGTAGTGATGATGGATATCTTTATGCAATAAACCCCGATGGAACTCCAAAATGGAGTATCTCAACTGGGAATATAGTTAAAGTATCCCCTGCGATTGATTCTTCGCATGTGTATGTTGCAAACATCAGTGGGAAAGTGATGGCTATAGATAAATTTTCACCGTCGAGAATAAAATGGATTTTTTATGCCACGGGAAATATATATTCCTCCCCAGCTGTTGATTATTGGACTGTGTACATCGGTAGCGATGATGGGTACCTTTACGCAATTGACAAATTCTCGGGTTCTTTGAAGTGGAAATACAAGACAAATGGAGCTGTCCGTTCATCACCAGCGATTGGATACGACGGTACTGTGTACGTAGGTAGCGACGATGGTTGTTTATACGCAATAACGTCAGACGGGAGACTGAGATGGCAATTTCGGTCAGACGACTGGATAAGGTCGTCTCCGGTGATAGGTTCTGACGGCACAGTTTACATCGGAAGCGATGATGGATATCTATACGCCATTGGTAGAGATGGCGTTGTAAAGTGGGGATTTAAGACAAACAGCTATGTGAGATCAACGCCACTCTTAGCTTCTTGGAGTACGATATACGTTGCAAGCGATGATGGATATTTGTACGCTCTTGACGCGAATGGAAATAAGAAATGGAAATCATACATAGGTGGTAATCCTTCATCGCTGACCATTGATAACGATGGGATAATATACGTGGGAACAAGTGATGGATATCTAAAAGGTGTCTACACGTTATCTTCTGGCTTAGCTTGGAGCGACTGGCCCAAATTCAAAAAGGATTTGAAAAACACAGGATATAAATAAGAACAAGCAGGCTTTTGTGCCTGCTTGTCTTTTTTAATTGTTTCAGATGATTTTGCAAACTTCTTCAATTGGTTTCCGCATCCTATCGCCCAATTCTACCGCTGTGTGCTTTTCATTTAGAATGTCTATATTCCCCCAGTAGCCAACGGCGATGAGTGTTATAACAATTCCATTAATACCAAATAGCTCCTTTACTTTAATTGGGTCGTATCCTGCAACAGGATGTGCGATAAGTCCCATCTGTGTTGCTTGAGTTAACAAGAACCCTACGGCCGTTCCCGTGTCAAACAACGAATAGTTCCTTCTATCGCTGAGCTGACAGCCGAGTTCGTCGTCAGTATATACTATTATCATGACTGGTGCGTGTTTCATCCAGTAATTTCCTTCAGAGAGCGCAGTATGTAGCTTTTCGAGGTTCTCCTGACTCTTTACGACGATAAATCTCCATGGTTGCTTATTCATGCAAGATGGTGCGAGGTGTGCAGCTCTAATCAATTTTTCAATCTTTTCGTCATCTACAGGGTCGGGTCTTACACCTCTAAGTGCCCTGCGTAGCAATATACTATCGTTAATTTCATTATCTTCTTGTATAATTTTCCTGTATTCCTCGAGTACCTCCTCCGCATGCCCATTCACACTAACTTTCAGCCATTCTTTTCTTATCCTGCCCCATGGATCGACTATGAACGTTGAGCGAATCAATTTTCCGTCTTTCGCCGCACCGAATTGTTCAGCCACAGTTTTTTCAGGATCAGAAAGTAGCTTAACTTTTAATCCCTTCTTTGATTTAAAACTCGATATTGCGTTGCAACTGTCAGGTGATATACCAACCACGTTTCCGTTGAATTCATCTATTAGTTTTGTGAAGTCCAAACCTTCCATAGTACAACCCGGCGTGTTCGCTTTTGGGTAGAAATAGACAACTGAGTACTTGCCAAGCAAGTTCTTCCACGAAAAATCGTTTCCGTCCTCATCTTTGAGTGTAAATTGAGGGATTAATCTGTACCTCGACTCTATCATACCTCTAACCCCCTCAATGCAACTGGTGTCTTATCATTTTTGTAGGGCGCGAGCTGTTCTTCAAAGACTGGTTTGTTTGGATTCTTGTATATGACTCCAAGAGCGAGCTTTGAGGTATCCGTTGCTATTCTAAAAGCGTGTTCCCTATCGGTTGGGTCATAACTGTCAGGCAGCAAGTATGTGTTCTCTCTGTACCACTGATATGTGTTGACTTTGTTGAACGTGACACAGGGCTGGAGTATGTCTATAAGGGCATAGCCTTTGTGCTTTATAGCCATTTTGATGAGCTCAACGGTAAGCTGGAAATTTCCAGAAAAACTCCTTGCAACGAAAGAAGCATCCAACGCGACAGCTACAGCGATTGGATTAAATGGGTCTACGTAAACTCCGTCGAATTGCAGTGTAGTCACTTGTCCACGGGCTGTTGTCGGTGACGCTTGCCCTTTTGTCAAACCATATATCTGGTTGTCGTGAACTATATTCGTTATGTCAGGGTTCTTTCGTATCGTATGAATAAAATGGTTTCCTCCTTCTCCGTATGTACATCCATCACCACTTTCGGCGATGACTACAAGATTAGGGTTGACCATCTTAATCGCAACTGCGGCAGGTAAAGACCTACCATGCAGTCCATTGAACATGTTCGCCTTTACATACTGCGGCATCTTCGCAGCTTGGCCAATTCCAGAGACCAGTACAACTTGAGTTGGGTCAAGTTCCAGCTGTGCCAGGGCAGTTTTCAATTCGTTTATAATACCAAAATTTCCACAACCTGGACACCAGGCTATATCAGCATCTGGAATATCGTATATCTTTGGTTCGAACATATTACTCAACCTCCTTGGAGAGTGTTTCAACAAGTTCTTCTACAGAAAATGCAAATCCATCGTATTTCAGTATCCTGTTACTCGTGTCTATTCCAAAAGTGAGTTTAACCAAGTCTGCAAACTGACCAGTCGCATTCTGCTCAACGAATATTACTTTCTTGGCTTTTCTCAAATACTCTTCTGCGATTCTTGGTACAGGATAGACTTGTGAAAAATGTAAGAGTGCAACTTTTTCATTTCCCATCTTTTCGAGCGCTTCGCGAATTATCAACTGAGTTGAGCCCCATGCGACGATAAGGTAATCATAATTCTCATTTCCGAACAACTTCGGTGGTACGGCATCTTCCAACAACTTTTTGCCTTTCTTCAACCTCTTCTCAACCATTGTTTTTCTGACCTTAGCGCTCTCGGTTATGTGTCCGTATTCATCGTGTTCATCGCTGTCGACCCTTACTAATCCTTTACCGTAACCCGGAATACTTCTTGGAGAGATTCCATCTTCGGTTAGAAGGTAGCGTTTGTAATTCTCATCACTCTTCACTACGTAGCGTTCTATCTTTACTTCTGGCATTTCCTCCACATTGTAGAACGAATCGAGGAAGTATTCATCGGTGAGAATAAAGACTGGAACTTGATATTTATCCGCGATATTGAACGCTTTTGCACTAAGTTCATATGCTTCGCACAAGTTGCCAGGAGCGTAGATGACTCTTGGAAAGTCTCCATGCCCTGAGTAAAGCACCAGATTCAAATCTCCCTGTTCAGTCCTTGTCGGTAATCCAGTAGCTGGACCAGGTCTCTGACCAAGATGGACAACGATAGGAGTCTCTATCATTCCTGATAAACTTATCGCTTCTGTCATAAGTGCGAAACCACCGCCAGATGTTGAGACCATAGCTCTTGCACCTGCATACCAAGCTGCGATAGCCATGTTTGCCGCAGCAATTTCGTCTTCAGCTTGGTCAACCAATATACCGTACTGGTTTGACAATCTTGAAAGTTCGGTGAATACCGTAGTGGCAGGCGACATCGGGTATGAAGAGATGAAGTTACAACCACCTGCGATGGCACCCTTAGCCACTGCTTCTGAACCGTTCAAGAGATACTGTTTCTTAACCTTTTCGTTTGGCGTTATCTCGAATTTCAAACCAAGTGACTTACCAATTTCGTAACCTTTAAGCGCTGCGTTGACATTACCTTTCACAACTTCTTCATTTTTCTTTGAGAAATAGGCGCTGATATTCTTCACCAAAGCATCCTCGCTGGCGTTAATTATCCCTGCCAAGACGCCGATGGCGACAGAATTCTCGTAAATCTTATTCCCAAAACTCTCAGCTATCTCTTCGAACATGAGCGGTATCGAGTTCTTCTCTTTTTCCACATATCGCCCCTCTCCGATGATAATCGTCTCTTCTGTAATCCTTTCTCTCAGTCTTTCAATTGCATTATCGTTAAGTGGAACAAGTACGTCGATTCTGTTCACAAAAGCCTTTACAGGTTGTGATGCTATCCGGATTTCAGTTGAGTTGTTTCCGCCTCTTACTCTCGACATGTACTCTTTTGTAGCGAATACATGAAAGCCAGAGTCTTTAGCAACTCGTGTCAATATGTGCTCGACAGCTTGAATTCCCTGACCAGCCGCACCGCTCAGTACGATTGATATCTCATTTCTCTTTTCCATACTTACATCGCCTCCAATATACTTTCAAAGACTTTCTTGTTTGATTCAAAAACTTTTTCATTCATCAGATCCTCCATAGCTTTTAAATAGTGTTCGGTTTTGACATTCGGTATCAAATTATTCTTAGCTACGACTGCCAGTAATGATATGTTTTGCATCCGTACATCCGGCAAATTGTACTTAGCTCTGAAGAGTTTAATATTCCGTTCTCTTGCGACGATTTCTAATTCTTCATTTTTCAATTCTCCTTCTCTTCCCAGTCTGACAGGTAATGGTTGCCACGATGTATCATAATAGACCAACGTACCACCGTCTTTTAGGTAATTCATAGCTCTACCTGCCTCATGCCTTTCAAGTGCTAAGACTAAATCAACATCACCTGACATCGTCAGTGGAGAATTAACGTCTCCGATTCCTATATGCGAAGACACGACACCACCTCTCTGAGCAAGTCCGTGTGTGTCAACCCCTATGCAATTTTGCCCGCTGTAATCTATTGCACGTATGAGCACTTCGCTGAGAAGTCCTATTCCCTGCCCGCCGACACCGATGAGATAAATATCGAATTTTCTCATTTTGTATCACCACCAACTTCAAATTTCTCGAGTTCAAGCGCACCAGAAGGACAGACTGGAATACACGAACCATCACCAATACACAAGTCTTCGTGTACGAAAATACTCCCGTCATCTGCAATTTGGAACGATGGACATGCGAATTTGGAGATACAAACTCTTGCAAGAGTACAAGCATTTGTAACCTTCATTTGCGGTACCTTGACAATACCCTTCCGTCTTCTTTCCCTTGTGAATTTCAACATACACGGGTGCTTTGCTATGACGACGTTGAACTCCGGCGTTGATAGCGCTGTCTTCAAAATCTCTTCAAGTTTGTCTTGTTGGTAAGTATCAACTTCCCATATGTGTTTTACACCAATTGCTTCTAAGATGTTCCTAATTTTCATTGCCTTTCCTGGATGGTCTTGGTGACCGGTCATGGCTGTTGTACCGTTTTCCATAACAACGAGTGTAAAGTTATGCTTATTGAATACAGCATTTATGATTCCAGGAATTCCTGCATGGAAGAATGTGGAATCGCCAAGGAAAGCCACGATTTTTCTCTCAGTGTTGAACAAACTCAAACCCGAAGCAGTACCAGTTGAGTGCCCCATCGAAAGTAGCACTTGTCCGACGTTGTATGGTTCTAAGAATCCCAACGTGTGACAACCGATATCTGCAACCGACATGTCATGCTCGCGGAGGATTTTAGAAAGCACGTAAAAGACAGGTCTATGACCACAACCTGGACAGAGTTGTGGTGGTCTTGAAATAGCACGGACTTTGTGTTCAGGAGATTTTATCTCTCTCACCAGCTCAGGCATGAATTTGCGCATTACGTTTGCTACCTTTTCCGGTGTGTATTCGCCAATCAAATCTTCCATATCCTGTTTTCCGACAATCTTCACGTTTATACCTTCCTCAAATGCGATTGCCTTAACTTTTTCCTCGATGAAATCATCGAGCTCTTCAAGTATTTTGATCACCTTATGTGACCTAAGAAACTTTACGATTGCCTTTCGTGGGAATGGATATACCATTCCGAGCCTCAATATGTCAACTTTGTTTTTATTATCACCGAGTACATCGAGCAGTGAAAGGTAAGGTAACCCTGCGGTTATAATTCCAATCTCGCTACCGTTGTTTAAAATGTACGCGTACTTTTCGGAAACTTCTTCCCACTTCCTCAATTTTTCCAGTGCACGCCTCTTCATAACTGGTACGTTTTGCCCTATTGGGATGTACGGTCCAAGATTTTTGGGGTCAAACCTATGAGGTGTTAATTCGGTTTGTTTGTAAATTCCAAATTTGACTTTTTGCTTGAAATGGGCTGTGTGGGTTGTAAGGCGGAGGATTACAGGAGACTTGAATTCTCTTGCGTATTTAACCGCTTCGATGAACATGCTATAAACTTCTTGAGCGTCTTTTGGTTCAAACAAAGGTGTATATGAAAGTCTTGCGTAATGTCTGTTATCTTGCTCGTTTTGAGAACTATTCGCACCCGGGTCATCGCCTATAACCACAACCATACCGCCAGGTATCTCCATCATGCTTAGCTGCACAAACGAATCAGCTACAACATTCATACCTACGCTTTTGAAAAAGACACACGATGTGTATCCATTCACCGCCGCACCGAAGGCGACCTCAAGGGCTACCTTTTCATTCGTGGAAAATTCGAAATAAAGCGGGGACTTTTCTTTTGGAAGTAGATTAATCGTTTCGGCTATCTCAGGTGTTGGCGAACCAGGGTACGATGTAACTACTCTAACGCCACTTTCAATCATTGCTCGCACTATCGCTGTGTTGCCAATAACAATCTCTGAAAAAGGCTCTTCTTGGAGTAATAATTGACCCAAGTTTTTCATACAACCACCCCTTATCTTCACTTTCTGATAGAAAGAGTCCGAATATAACTAAATTAGGTGTAACTTATTATATCATAAAAAGATAGACTTTGTCTACATATAAATTTTATATCGTTTTTTGAGAAATAGTGAATATAGTATACAGAAGATTTAAGATGAAATTTAAAAAAACAGTTATTTAAATCTTTATAATTTTCAAAATTCGACTATTAGCAAGTATTGAAAGTTTCATCAAGTCACCATATGATATTAGTGAAAAATCATACTGAATCTAAATATCCCCTACCTTAGAGGTGCGAAAGCTTAAAAGGGAACACCGGTGCGAATCCGGGACGGTCGGGCCACCGTGAGTGGGGACGAAACCTGCACAATGCCACTGGCTAATTCTCAAAAGGCTGGGAAGGCGCAGGGAGTAGGATGATCCGCAAGTCGGGAGACCTGCCTTTAAGGGATGGGCGCCCCAAAAACCACAGATTTTTGGGGTATTTTTCTTTGAAAATTTTAAGGGGAGGCGAGAGTATGAAAGTGCAAGAGTACGTTGCGAAGGACATTTTGAGAGCCGAAGGAGTGAGAGTTCCGAAAAGTATTCTGATTCTTAGAAATTCAGACTTACAAGACTATGTAGAAGCACTAAAAAAATTAGGATTTCCTCAGGTGGCTAAAGCTCAAGTTCTTGTAGGCGGAAGGATGAAGGCTGGAGGAGTGCTTGTTTCAAAAACCATTGAACAGGCAATAAGTAATGTGAGTAAGATTATGGACAGCGAAATAAAAGGTGAAATTCCGGAAGGGGTTCTCGTTGAAGAATTTGTTCCACACGAAAGTGAACACTATATTTCGATAACGATAGATAGAAGTCTAAGAGACATCGTTTTTGTATATTCGAGTCATGGAGGAATAGATATCGAAGAGTTTACGAAGACTCATCCAGAAGAAGTTGTAAAAACAAACAGAGTAAACGATTTACCACTTGAAGTAAGAGCTTTTGCAAGAAGACTTTATGACATATTCGTTAAGTACGACCTGACACTGCTTGAAATAAATCCGTTCGTTGAATCTAATGGTTATTACTACGCACTTGATGCTGTTTTCCACGTGGACGACAGCGCGCTCTACCGTCAGTGGTGGGCGGGAGAGTCTTCCGTGGAAGATTCTTTCGTGGTACTCGGCGGTGACGTTGGTGTCATCGGTTGTGGAGCAGGTATCGTCATGGCCACAATAGATGCACTCACTGAACACGGGTTCAAGCCAGCGAATTTCTGCGATATCGGCGGTGGTGCAACGGCTGATACACTTTACAGTGCGTTGACAAAGGTGCAAAAGATAACAAACAAGGCTGTACTGAACATATTCGGTGGAATAACCGACTGTCTTGAAATTGCAAAAGGAGTTACCGAATTCAAAAGTAAAAATCCGAGTTTTGAGATATACATAAGACTTTCGGGAAACAACGAAGTAATAGCTAAAAAGTTGTTAGAAGAGAGTGGAATCGTATCAACCAATGACATGAAGGAACTTATTGAATCTGTAGATAGGAGAGTTAAAGGAGTGAGAAGAGATGTTGTTCGCGAATGAGAGAGTTTGTGTATATGGAGCTACTGGAAAATACGGTAGTTATCATCTCAAAAGAATGCTCGAGTACGGTACAAATGTTGTCTGTGGCGTGAGTAAAAATAGGATAGTGAAATCGATAGAAAACATTCCAGTTGTAGTATCACTCGAAGATTACGTTTCCAAATTGGGACCAGTAGATACAGCTATTCTTTTCGTGCCTGCACCAAGTGTCTTGGAGGCGTTTCAAGATGCTGCTTCGAACGGTGTAAAGAACTGCGTGATTATAACCGAGCATGTTCCAGTACATGACACATTGAAAGTTTTAAAACTTGCGAAGTACCAAGGTATAAATGTTATAGGTCCGAACTGTCCGGGGGTTATACACCCATTAGAAAAAGTGAAAGTCGGAATAATGCCAGAAAGGTATTTCAAACCCGGTAAGGTGGCGATTATCTCAAGAAGTGGAACGTTGATGTATGAGACAGCAAAATACCTGAGTGATGGTATTGGAGTAGCGGTTGGATTAGGACTTGGCGGAGATCCAGTGGTTGGTACAAATGTCTCAGAGGCGTTTGATACTGTAAAGAAATTGGGGTATGATAAAGTCTTAGTGATAGGCGAAATCGGTGGTGAAGATGAGATAAGTGGTATTAAACACGCTCTTAAGATAGGTTTTCTTCCGAAAGACATAGTTGCTTTCTTTGCAGGGAGGCATGCACCGGAAGGAAAGAAAATGGGGCACGCAGGTGCTATTGTTGAAGGAGAAAAAGGAAAAGTACAGTATAAGGAATCAATACTGAATGAGATGGGAATAAGGGTGGTGAAATTTCCGTGGGAAGTAGGAAACGCTTGGCTGAACTAACAAGAGAGTACGTTTTATCATCGCTCGGAGTATTTCTCACAGCGCTTGGCTTGGTAATATTCTTGATTCCCAATAATATAGCAGCTGGTGGTGCTTCAGGCTTAGCGATAGTTCTGAACAAATTCTTGCCAATATCGGTTGGTATATGGATGTACATAATAAACGCTACGCTATTTTTGACCGCATTTTTGATAATAGGTTTTGACTTCAGTTTCAAAACGATATACTGTACATTTTTGCTGAATTTTTTCATAGATTTATTTGACAGGGTTATTCCAATGTACAAGTATCATGGTAGCGACATGATCTTGGCTGTCTTCTTTGGCGATATACTAACAGCCGTTGGTATGGCTATCGCCTTCTCACAGAACGCATCTACAGGTGGTACAGACATTATAGCCAAGATTCTTAATAAATTCTTTGGAGCGCCTTTTGGTATGTCTATACTCTTTCTCGACTTTGCCATAGGTCTTTCAGCAGGACTGGCTTACAACATAGATACTGGTTTATACTCTATTCTTGCCATTATCGTCAATGGAACAACAATTGACTTTGTTATGAAAGGTCTCGAACTATCAACGAACCTGTGGGTTGTTTCAGAAAAAGCAGACGATATTAAAAGATTTGTGCTGAACGAGCTTGAAAGAGGTGTTACAGTCTTTGAGGCAAGGGGAGGATACACAAATCAATCTAAGAATGTTCTAATGATAGTTATAAAAAGGCGCGAGTTACACGAACTTACAACTGCAATTCGAACAATCGACCCGAAGGCGTTTTTCTTCGTCAACGAAGCCCGGCAAGTGTATGGTGAGGGTTTCAAAGAACTCGTGTAAGTAGTTTATCAATCCAGCATCCCTTCCCAAATCTCGACATTATTGTTACTTTCTTTTCCCTCTGACACAAGACGTGTCAGAGGATTTTTTTGAAAAACTATTGACATAATAGGGTACTTGTGTGATATAATACAAGCAAAGTAAAGCATACGAAAGAAAGGAAGAGAAAGTCGTGTTATACGTTCGAAATTTTTTGATAAACATTGTTGAAAACGAAAATATGAGCATAATTGACAACAAGATGAATAAGAAAGCTAAACGCAGCTGCCCGCTTACTGGTGGTCAGCTTGCGTTTGGCATGGAATAAAAACGCAGGCGATTAAATAGAAACCACCATAGGCGGGCTACAGTAAAAAACTGTAGCCCGCTTTAATTTTATAATACCATCAAATTTTGATAGAAGGAGGGTGTTTTTATGGGATTAAGAGTAGGCGTTGTTGGAGCAACCGGTGCGGTAGGAAGGAATATGGTCGAGGTACTTGAGAGTAGTGGTGTTGATATTTCAGAATTCAGGCTCTTTGCTTCGGAAAGGTCAGCAGGTCAAGAAATTCCATTCCGAGGTACAACAGTTCGTGTAGAAGTATTAACGGAAGAAGCGATGAGAGAAGGTTTTGATTACTTGCTTTTCTCAGCTGGTGCCGATGTTTCAAGACGATATGCACCAATTGCAGCCGAGGTAGGTACAACCGTTATTGATAATTCCTCCGCTTTCAGGATGGTGTCAGAAATTCCATTGGTTGTGCCAGAAGTCAATGGAAAGTTACTTAAGGGGTATTCGGGAATAATAGCAAACCCAAATTGTTCCACAATCCAAATGGTGTTGGCATTGTACAGGGTGCACGATAGGTATCAGCTACACGAGATATTCGTCTCGACTTATCAGGCAGTATCTGGCGCCGGTTACAAGGCAGTACGTGAGTACGAAAATCAGCTCAACGGAGAGAATACACATAACGTATTTCCAAGACAGATTGCACATAATGTAATTCCCTTGATAGGTGATTTGAGAGATGACATCTCCCAAGAAGAATGGAAGATGATAAATGAAACAAGGAAGATTTTAAATTCAAATTCAATTTCTGTCTTTCCAACAACTGTTAGAGTTCCAGTTCGAATAGGACATTCCGAGAGTGTTATTGCTCGCACACTATTCCCTATTATGAGCAAAGATGACCTCATAGAAACGATTGCCTCTGGTGAAGATGTTATTGTCCACGATGATATAATCACCCCTCTTGAAATTGCCGGCGACGATTACACACATGTCAGCAGAATAAGACTATTTGACGCACACACTTTTGGGATGTGGGTTGTTGCGGACAATTTGAGAGTCGGTGCGGCGACGAACGCTGTCAGAATATTGAAATTACATTATCAATTGAATTCGAAGACTACTGAGAATGCGGGAGCTGTCGAACGTGTTGAAAGTATATAAGTACACAGCAACAGGAAATAGTTTTGTGATTGTGGATGCTACACAAATAAATCTAAACGACTTACAGAAAGAGGAAATAGTACTTGAAGTTGTTGAAGATAGAGACGGTGTTATTTTTGTCGAAAAGGCTGATGAATCATATTTTATGGACTACTTCAACAGAGACGGCAAGCGTGCATCGTTCTGTGGGAACGGTTCAAGAGCTTTTTTGAAGTTTCTGATGGAACACTTTGGTTTAAGTGGGAAGGTATCGATTAGGACGAACGCTGGCTTGTTAGTTGGAAGAGCAGACGCTGAGATATCGGTCCAAATGCCAAAGCCAGTTTTCGAAAAGATGCTCTTGCCAGAAGAACTCGCTGGATTTGAAGGAGCTTTTATAACGGTTGGAGTACCGCACGTTGTTTTGAATGTCGGGGCAGATATATGGGATTTTGACATGGGAATTGCACAAGAATTAAGACACAAGTTCAACGCAAATGTGAACGTGTTCAATGTTTTAGATAGCAAGTTGTTTGAGGTTAGAACGTTCGAAAGGGGTGTTGAGCGAGAGACTTTATCCTGTGGCTCGGGAACGACTGCAACGGGTTATTTCATCAAGTACTACTTAAACAAGGATACTTTGATACCCGATAAGCTGGTGGCTAAAACAAAGGGAGGAATTTTAACTCTATCATTCGAAAGTGATGGTATCTACTTAGGAGGGGGTGTTGTAAATGAGTAAGATGTTTGAAGGCGTTGGAACTGCTATAGTAACTCCATTTAAAAACGGTGAAGTTGATTACGAGGCTTACAGAAACTTAGTTAGGTGGCAAGTTGAAAGCGGAGTAAAGGCAATAATCGTTGCAGGAACCACAGGCGAAGGGGCGACTTTGACTATCGAAGAGAGGGAGCGATTGATTCAGATAACTAAGGAAATCTGCGAAGGTAAAGCACAGGTAATTGTTGGAACAGGAACGAACGATACGCATAAATCTTTGGAATTATCGCTGAGTGCGGAAAAAAACGGTGCAGATGCGGTACTCATAGTCACTCCGTATTACAACAAACCAACTCAAGAAGGACTGTATGCTCACTATAAGTACTTATCCGAAAGAATAACTCTGCCAATAATAATCTACAACGTACCTTCAAGAACTGGAGTAAACATCGCACCAGAAACCGTTGCAAGGCTTGCGGCGGAGTGCAGGAATGTAAAGGCAATAAAAGAAGCCAATCTGGATATTACTCAGGCTGATGAGATATACAGGCTAACTAAAAACCTTGATTTCTACATATACTCAGGTAACGATGATAGAGCATTCCACATGATATGCGCCGGTGCAAAGGGCGTTATTTCTGTTGCATCGAACGTTGTGCCAAAGGAAATGGTTGAAATGGTTGAAGCTTTATTCAGAGGAGAATTACAGAACGCTCTGAATTTGCATGTTAGATTGATTCCACTCTTCAAAGTCCTGTTCATAGAAACAAACCCGATGCCAGTTAAGGGAGCGCTTCATATCATGGAAAGAATCCAAAACGAATTCAGACTCCCTCTCGTGCCACCGAAAGAATCAACTATGGAAAAGCTTAGAGCAGCTCTGAGAGAACTGGGAGTGATATCATGATCGGTCTAAAATACGGCATCGTTGGTTTCCGCGGAAAGATGGGAAGGGAGATTTTCGAGTATTTTTCAACGTTTGGCGATGAGTGTGTGCTTAAGAAGGATGTTGATTCATTCGAGCAAACAGACACACCGCAGGTGATAATAGACTTTTCCTCTCCAAGCGCTTTGGAAGAGACTGTAAAACTTTGCAGAGAACACAAGATTGCTCTTGTACTTGGGACAACAGCTTTGGAAGAAAGGCACTTCGAAATGCTAAGAGAATTGGCAAATGAGGTTCCAGTCGTCCAAAGTTACAACTTCTCAACGGGAATAAATATTTTGCGCAAGATTCTTAGAGAATATACTCGCTATTTTTCAGATTGGGATGCTGCTATGGTTGAGATACACCACACCCAGAAGAAAGACGCACCATCTGGAACTGCAAAGATGTTAAGAAACGATATGAATAGAGACATTCCAATAAGTTCGTTGAGAATCGGCGGTGTTTTCGGTGAACATACCGTGATTTTCTCGAACGCAGGAGAGGTAGTAGAAATTAAACACAGTGCACTATCAAGAAGGGCTTTTTCAATAGGAGTTAGACATGCAGCGCTTTTCACTTTGAAAAAGCAAAAGGGTTTTTATTCGTACGAAGATGTATTAAATGAGAATTTACGTTAGTTAATGGGAGGGAAAGCTGTGGGTGACTTTCAAGAAATTATCAAGAAAAGCGCCAGAGAACTGACCAGCGAAGAGATTATTGAAATTATTGCAAAGAGCAAAAAGAAGACCATAGTGCGAGTCTACATTTCAGGTGAGTTGTCTTCTATCGACTGGGGTAAGTACAATACCAACGGAGAATTTGATATCATTTCGGGTGCAGATTTTGGTATTCTAATTGGAGATTTCGAGTCCATTTCAAACGTTCTTAAAGATGAGAAGATAAAGAGTTACAAGATTGAATACATTGCGAGAAATTCCGCAATTCCGCTTGTTGATATTTCGAAATTCAATGCCCGTATTGAACCAGGTGCTATTATCAGAGAATACGTGGAGATCGGTGACAAAGCTGTTATCATGATGGGTGCAGTTATCAATCTTGGTGCGACAATAGGCGAAGGCACGATGATTGATATGAATGCTGTCATAGGTGCGAGGGCTCGAATTGGAAAGTATTGTCATATCGGTGCGGGTGCCGTTGTTGCAGGTGTTGTTGAACCACCGAGCGCATCACCAGTTGTCATAGAAGACCACGTAATGGTTGGTGCGAATGCTGTTATCCTCGAAGGAGTCAGGGTTGGACACCATTCGGTAGTGGCGGCAGGTGCGGTGGTAGTGAATGATGTAGAACCTTACACAGTCGTTGCAGGCGTTCCCGCAAGGGTTGTCAAAAAAGTTGATGAAAAGACGGCAAGCAAGACGCAGATATTGGAAAGTTTGAGAGAGCTGAATAAATAATATATGTACTTTGGCAGGTGAGGGCATTGGGCACAAAGACATCGTCAAGTTCAGTGATTAATAGTGTGATAGTACAAAAGTATGGCGGTTCATCGGTTGCGGATGTCGATAGAATTAGAAACGTGGCAAACAGAATTGCTAAGAGAGTCAGAGAAGGGCACAAAGTAGTTACCGTTGTTTCTGCCATGGGCAAGACTACTGATAACCTCATCAGCATGGCAAAGAGTTTGGTTCCAAAACCAGATGAGCGAGAGTTGGATATGCTTCTGACTACTGGAGAGCAAATATCATGCGCACTTGTTGCTATGGCACTGAAGGATATTGGGATAAATGCCATCTCGCTTAATGCGTTCCAGATACGCGTCCTTACGACAAGGCACCACACAAATGCAAGGATAATGGATATAGACGAAAAAAGGCTCAAGAAATACTTGCAGGAACACGATGTGCTTGTTATCACTGGATTCCAGGGTATAACCGAAGACGAGCACTTAACTACGTTGGGAAGAGGTGGTTCGGACACTTCAGCTGTGGCGTTGGCAGCAAAACTTGGGTGCGACTGTGAAATTTACAGCGATGTGGCAGGAGTTTATACGTGCGATCCAAAGCTCTATCCCCAAACTAAGAAACTTAAGTACATTACATACGATGATATGTTAGAACTTGCCGCAACGGGTGCAAAGGTGTTGCACTCAAGGTCAGTTGAGATAGCTAAGAAATATAACGTAAGGGTATATTGTGGTTCATCATTTTCTGATGAGGAGGGAACTTGGGTGGTAGGAACGTTACCAGAATGGTTAGAAGAACCTCTTGTTACAGGGGTAAGCTTGGACAGAAATCAAGTTAAGGTATCTATAATGGACCTTCCGAATGATGCAAACATAATTTCGGATATATTCAAAAGAGTTGCTGAGAAAGGTATCAACGTCGACATGATTTCGCTTGTAAAGAACGGAACATCGACCCACTTATCATTCACCGTCGTTCCAGATAGGGTTGAGAAGATAAAAGATTTACTCGATGACACACTTTCAGTGTACGGTGCAAAGTACCACTTCTACGGTCAATTCGCCAAAATCACTGTGGTGGGTACAGGTATGCGCTCGCATTACGGTGTTGCTTCGAAGTTTCTCGAGGTTATTTCAAAAAACGGCATTGAACCTGAGATTATAACAACATCTGAGATAAAGATTTCTGTGTTGGTTCCTGAAGAGAAGGCGGAGGAACTTATGAAAAACATCTGCGAAGAGTTCGATCTCTGATATTCAATGAACAGGAGTTGATAAAATGAGTAATAGCAACTGCACTTATATCGCTAACACTTACAAGAGATATCCAATATCCATATCCCACGCCAAAGGTATCTACGTCTGGGATACAGCGGGAAATTTGTACATAGACACATTCATGGGGATTGGCGTTCTTCTTTTCGGACATAATCATGATAAGGTTATTGAAGCTATGAAAAACAAGATTGAAAGGTACGTTCACCTATCAAATTTCTTTCTTGACGAAGATGCTTGTTTCATCGCCGAGCGTTTGGTGAAAGAGGTTGGTGTCAATGGAAAGGTATTTTTTACAAATTCTGGCGCAGAAAGTACCGAGTGTGCGTTGAAGGTTGTTCGAAAAGTCAGGAAAAACGGAAAAATTGTCTCGTTTGTCAAAAACTTCCACGGAAGAACGCTTCAAGCACTGAGCGTTACAGGATTTGATAACATAAGAGCGCAGTTTGTAAACAGCGAAGATGTTGTATTCCTACCCTACGATATTAAAGTAGTAAGAGAATTTTTTGAGAACGAGAAATCTATCTCTGCCGTTTTCATTGAGACTGTCCACGGGAGTGGTGGGTTGAATGTTATTCCAGAAGAGATTGTTGATATTATAAACGAATACAAAAACAAATTCGGATATATTGTTGTTGCAGACGAAGTACAAAGTGGGCTTGGTAGAACTGGAAAGTTCTACGCTTACAAGCACTTTAATATTAACCCCGATATCGTAACGGTTGCAAAGGGTATCGGTGGTGGATTACCTCTTGGAGCCTGCATCATGCTTGGAGACTACTCTAATGTGTTCGAGGTCGGCGAACACGGTTCAACTTTTGCGCCTAACCCTGTAGCATTAGCAGCAGGGAAGGCAGTTTTGGAGATGATAGTTGATGAAACACTTGATAATGTCAAAAAAATGGGAGAGTTATTCAAAGAGAAGTTCTCAGAATTTGGTGAAATATACGGAATGGGACTTATGAGAGGTGTGAAAATGAAAGGTGAAGCACTCAAGGTAGAAGAATTCATAGACAATGGACTGCTTGTTAATGTTTTGAGCAGTGGTGTAATCAGATTCCTTCTACCACTTAATATAACGGAAGAAGAAATTGAAGAAATCCACGTAAGATTTAGAAAAACATTGAATAATTATTGAAATCTTAAAACCACTACGCCAAAAAGAACCACCGCATTTAACACCAGATAAAATGTATCATTTTTAGTCCACCCGAGAGTATAATAATGATTTCTCTTTCCAATGCCATATTTTCTTGCCTGAAGAGCTAATGATAGCTCTTCAGCTTTTCTCAGAGACGAAACAAGCAACGGAATTATTATGCTTGTCATTGCCGAGAGCTTATTCTTCAATCCCTTTTCTGAGTACTTAGCCCCGCGTGAAATTTGAGCTTTTATTATCCTATCAGCCTCATCAAGCAAAATAGGTATGAACCTTATAGATATCGCAAGCATCATACCAAAATCTTCCCGCTTCTCTTCACTTACACGAAAGAATTTCAAAATATCGACTATTCCGCGCGCAGTTAACAACGGTGGGGTTGTGTAGGTGTACATAGAGGCAAAAAGAAAGATAAGGGAAAGCCTCAAAGCGATGTAAAGACTCATCACAAAACCTGAAACAAAATATTGTATCACTGCGGCAAAGACTATTAAAAACCACAAACTTCTCAAACTTCTCAAATAAACAACGGGTTTTATCTTAGACATAATCATCAAGATAATAAAGAGTGACACTGGTATAATATAACCTATCAAATCCTTGACCAACATGATAGATGTTACTTGTAAAAGAACAACAAACAACTTAGCCCGAGGGTCTAAGCTATGTATAAGAGAATTCTTAGGAATGTATTTACCAATTGTCAGTTTCAATATCAATCACCCAAGCTTTTATTTGGTCTTTGAAGTGTCTGATGTATCCTTTCTTGAGTTGATGAACTCAGTATATTCTCTAACTATATTCCCGTAATTCGAGAAAAATTTAACCGTATAAACATTGTACCTATCGCTTCTACCATTGTAAGCCGAAATTGCACGGACGATGTCCCAGTCAAATATGTACTTCAAACTTAAATAGAAATATCTGTAGGCAATTCTCAACTGCCAATCAGGATGATTCAACAAAGACAGATGATTTCGGTTCTCCTGTTTGAACTTCCTGACGTCCTCATAAAAGTTTGCTACGTAGAAAAGAGCGTTTTCATGTAGCTGAAAATACCCAACCGCTTTTCCGTTGTCGCCTATAGCGTTTATAAACCCGGTCTCGCAAATGCCAAAAGCGAGCATGAACAAAGGATCAACCACTTTTGGAATTTTAAGCGACTCTTCTTCGAGTGCCTTTGCCATCAACCTGGCATGGTTCTCAGGTACCTTCTGCTTTATCATAAAAGAATACGCAAAGTCGTAGAGCTCACCGGAAAAGACTAATTGAGCTAACAAAACAAATACCGCAAAAGTTAGGAACCGGCGCATGTCACACCTCAAAAGAGTATCTCCAGTTCATTCCCTTCGAAACACTTCAGTTTTTCTCGAGCGATGCCTTTATTGACCGCAATTTCAACATACCCGGTGCTATCTTCGTGTACAAGTAACTCGCCTTCGTCTACATCGGCGTACGTTTCAACAACCGGAACTTCATACGTTTTCTTTCCGACGTTTATTTTAACAGCGTCCTTCTCCGCAATCCAACTGAATGGAATATTTGTCTCGATATTTCCAAAACGGTCAAAATACGCAACTTCTCCGTATGCACCATTTGGTGTAAGGTGAGCTTTTCTGTAAGGCAGTGTAGCGTAGTTAGGCAATCTCGTTCCAAGCTCATCGAATATACCTTTCGTTATGTAGGCTGCAGCTGGTGAGAAAATATCCCTGCCGTGGAACGTTCTCGATGTTCCAAAATGGTATTTTTTGTTGACCAAATCAACTATCTTTCTTGGAATGTGCCTTTCAAGAACGAGTGTCAAAATCCCATTATCAGGTGCAACGAAATAGTATTTATCTGTTTCAACGGCGATTGCCTTTCTTGCAGTACCGACGCCAAAATCGACAACGATTAAAAATACCGTTTTTTCCGGAAAGTAATCGACACTTCTATCGAGTATATACATTGCCTCCCGTACGTTATATGGCGAGATATTGTGTGTTAAGTCAAGTATTTCCGCATCTGTGATTTGTCTCATAACACCCTTACAGATGCCAACATAGTGCGAATTGCCCCAGTCGGTCATAAATGCTATCATCTCTGATTCACCTACCCTTTCTGTTTACTCATCCTGCGTACTAAATTATACCATCAAACATTATTACTTAATAACATCAACCATTCAACCATGAAATCAACCAAATGTGGAATAACACAATCATCAGGAAGGAATTTCGGATTGTGAAGTCCCCAAACCTCTTCGCTGGTCCTCACACCAGCCCAGAACATCAGCGAGGGATATTTCATCGTGAAAAAGCCGAAATCTTCACCAGTATATTTCATGCCGCAATCTATGAAAGTTCCATTATTTGAAGCGTAATCTTTGAAAAGTTCGAAGAGCTTCTCGTTGTTTATTACTGGCGGATAAAGACTTCCCCTTTCCAAAGTACCACTATACTTTTCTGCAAGAACTTTGAGCCTTTCGAAGTTTTCGATAACAATTTCCAAAGTTTCTCCTCGGATTGAACCTTCGACTTGTGCATAATCTGCCACGGCATTTCTGACGTTTCCACCGAACATCTTTCCAAATCCTGCAAGAACTCTTCTACCTTTCTCATTGTTATCTATCGGATTTTGATAGAATTCAGACGTAAATGCTACAGCATTCTTTATCGCATCAATTCCCTTTTCTTTTTGTGCGATATGAGCAGAGAGCCCCTTGAACTTCGCAGTTATCTCCATGGCACATGCAAAGAGAGTGCCATTTGTGGAGGCGAACTCACCAAGTCTATATTCATCAGTCACATGTAGGGCAGTTGCGTATTTAACCTTGTATCTTTCTCTCATCTCATCTAGTACATACTTTGCCCCACCGATTGTTTCTTCTGCTGGTTGGTAAATGAATACATAATTGCCTGGGATATCGTCTTCAGTGATCTTCTTGATAACACCGTACATCACCGACATGTGGATATCGTGCCCGCATGCATGCATTAAACCTTCATTCCTCGAGCAGTATTCCCACCTGGTTTCTTCCTTTATAGGCAATGCATCCATATCTGCTCTATATAGAACAGAAGGCGCGGTTGGCTCTCTCTGAATCAAGACGGCCAATCCGGTTTTTGCAATGGGGTGAAATTCTACACCGAGTTCTTTAAGCGCTTCCGATAGAATTTTTTGGGTATTGTACTCATTGAATGCGAGCTCTGGAGACATGTGTAACTCGTGTCTCAGTTCGATGGGCGAGAGCATATACCTTCTCCCTTCAAATTGATTTTGAACTTAGCTTTAAAAAGAACAATATCTAATTTATTATTATACCAAACCCAAGAAAAAAATCAAAAAAGTCCACCCTTTCAGGTGGACAAAAGAAGATATGGTGAGGTTATGCGTATTTCATGATTACACTTTGAAATCAATCTGCCTGACTGTTCCAACATTCCCATCTTCTGAGAGGTATATTCCTGTGCTTTTTTGCACTGAATCAGCATAGTCAAACGGTGTACTCACACTGCCAAGAAATATTGCACCAACGTTTAAATCAAGTAAACCTACTACTTGCTCTCTACCGTTTTCGTCAATCGTCCAAATCTTTATCTTCAAGAACTCCAAATCATCTTCATCGATCCAATTGTCTTTGTCTGTATCAAGTTGCGAAAGTTCTGAGAAACCCTCGTTTGTAACAGGTCCAAACAACTCTGCTGCGTTGTCAACAACGCCATTTCCGTTCTTGTCGTACACCAACAATCCAACACCTCTGCCCAAGAAGAACTTCTCTCTTGTACCGTCAAAGTTCAAATCGAGCTCAACAATCTTCTGAGAGCCAGTCTTATCCTTCAAATCAATCGCAAGTGGGTCTACTACTCTACCGGAAGTCTTTGTATACGAATAGCTCAGCTGGAATAATTTTGTCTGTATGGAAAAATCTATTAACCTTCCATCTTTCGTCTTAACTTGTCCTTTTGCTGAAAAGTTGGAGTACTGAACATTTAGGTACTCCTCTTCGTTTTCGTATTCGACGATATCCTGCCCGCCTTCTTTTCTGATGCTTATTTCGTACTGCTTATCATCAGGTATGTATATCTTCAGCTTCTTGCCTGTGAGTTTTTCGAGCATTATTTTGAGCAGTTTTATCTTTTGCAAATGCTTGTCATCAATTTGCGGCTTCTTTTCGCTAATCTCGATTACTACCTTTTCTGGAACGTGGTATTTTCTTATCTTACTTGAGAACTTTGAGTAATTTATCGCAAGGTTTTCAGATGACAACTCGACGTTGTAGTCATCGATGCGCATATAGTTCGCCTCGCTTTTCAGGTATAATTTCACTTTATTTATCGGCAGAAAAATGAGGAATATTAGTAGAACCTTTTTTGGTCTCTTAACTGGTAGCAGGAATCAATACTAAAACTTCATTGTAATGTGCTATAATTGTTCTAGAAAATAGAAGGGGGGAAGGTTATGTTAAAGAAGGTCGTGATATTCATCGTGTTCTTGATGTTTCTAAGAAGTGCTCTTGCCTACAAAGTCACATTCATCATCGAAGTGCCAATATACACACCAGACGATGCTGAGATTTATCTGGCTGGAACGTTCAATAACTGGAATCCAAAAGATGAGAACTACAAGTGCGTTAGAGACGGATTTGTGTACAAGAAGGTTTTGGATTTATCTGGCAAGGTGGAATTCAAAGTCACTCGCGGTTCTTGGGAGACTGTCGAGAAGGGTGTAAAGGGTGCGGAGATACCTAATAGGGTGTTGGATGTAGATAAAGACATGGAAGTAAAGATAACTGTTCTGCACTGGAGGGATTTTGTGGAAAAGCAACAAGCAGCGTTGAGAAAGACTTATACTGGAAATATCAAGCTGATTAAGGATTTTTATTCTCCTGAACTTGGGAATAAGAGAGATATAATCATCTACTTGCCACCAGATTATGAAATATCAGATAATCGTTATCCGGTTTTGTACATGCACGACGGGCAAAATATATTCGATGAGTCAACGTCTTTCGCAGGTGTTGAGTGGAAAGCGGACGAAAGTGCTGAAGAATTAATCAAAAACGGTGCAATTAAGCCGATTATCATCGTTGGCATATACAACACCGGAGCTGATAGGATTAATGAGTATTCCCCATGGGTTGACTCAAACTACGGTGGAGGCAAAGGAGATTCGTACGCTCAGTTCATAGTTAATACGCTGAAGCCATACATCGATGTCAATTTCAGAACACTTTCAGACAGAGAAAACACAGCGATACTCGGTTCGTCGATGGGCGGTTTGATTTCTCTGTACATCGGGATAAAATACAACGGCGTCTTTTCAAAAATTGGAGCGATGAGTCCTTCCATTTGGTTTGCTAATAAAGCATTGATAGAATTTGTAAAATCTGAGAAAGTAAATTATCCAACGAAGTTCTATGTTGACATGGGAAGTGCAGAAGGGCAGAATCCAGAAGTGCATCTGAACAACGCAAGGGAACTTTTCAAGATATTGGATAAGAAAGATAACTCGGAAGTGTTGTACATCGAAGACAGAGGGGGAACACATTCAGAAGGCGCTTGGGCAAGAAGACTTCCTGAGATGCTCGTGTATTTCTTTGGAACAGAAGAGTCAAATTAAACAGATTAAAGGAATGAAAGGTGGTGGGATAGGATGGGAAAGAAGGGTATTTTGGTAGTTTTGTTTCTGACACTTGTTGTTAAAATCTTTGGTTGGAGCGGACATGAGGCATATACTTACTTGGTTGTTAAGTCACTTAATTTTAACATGGATAAGCTAATAGAGATAAAACCATACACATATAACGAATCTCGGGTTTATAATACGAAGTTTTATTACACCGATGATTTTGCAGGTCAAAGGAAGTTTTTCGACCCGCTCGGTGATGGAAAGTTTCCATCAGATCCAGCACCTGTTGATGGAAAACTTCCAGTGTGGCAGATTTTGACAATTTATGCGCAATTTCCGGATTTCGGAATGGATGAAGGACTCAACCTTTCACCACTCCAAGCACTTATAGGCAACAGCCAAGGCGTAAGACACATGAGGTATAAACTCGGAATTATCGAGGCTTTCGAAGGAGATAAGTCTTTTCTTTATTTTGTTAATATGTCACAGGAAGCGTTTTCAAAAAATGATAGCTACTGGGGGTTGAGGTTCTTATCGTACGCTTTGCACTATATGGAAGACTTATTCCAGCCATACCACGAAACACCGGGCAGTTTTTGGGAAGTTTTGATGAGCCTGATGGATAAGAAAACTATGAATTTGCTCAACAATGCGCACTACACGTACGACAATTACCTGTTGTACTTGATTTACTATTCAAAACATAGAGATGAGATACGAAATCTGATTGAAAGTACTCCTGCAATAAGAATCCCATCAAATAACGAATCACTGATGAATGAGGTGATGATGTACGGATATATAAAATTCCCGCTAGTACATAGTGAGTTGAAAAAAGCATTTGAAGGTATCCTTACAGAAAGGATACCAGAAATTGATGATTTCAGACGACTTGAAGAAGAGGGAAAGTTAGAAGGCTTGTACAAGGTGACGAAGGAGATTATAGTAACGATGACTGGAACTATCAAGGCTTTTCTGAACGATTATCTTTCACGGTATTTGGAGTATAAAGAATAAACGTGTTTTATAAATATGTTTCGTCAAACATCCTTGTGAAAAGCGCAAAATCTTTTGAATTTTTGTCCATGCGTGGAGTTTTTCGAACTCCACGTTTTTTTCTTGTTGATATATAATCTTATCGTACAAGCGTAAATTCTTGTAGTTTATTAGCTCAAATTGGGAGGTGTAGCTATGTGGGAAAGCGTTAAGAGGAGCGATCCAGAGATTTATGAGGTTATTTTAAAAGAATGGGAAAGGCAAGAATATGGGCTTGAGCTAATTGCCTCTGAGAATTTTGTGTCTCCAGCTGTCATGGAGGCTATGGGAAGTGTTTTGACAAACAAGTATGCGGAGGGTTATCCAAAGAAAAGATACTACGGTGGTTGTGAATGGGTTGATGTTGCAGAGACACTTGCAAGAGAACGCGCAAAGAAGCTTTTCAACGCCAAGTATGCTAACGTACAGCCACACTCCGGTTCTCAAGCGAATATGGGAGCATATTTTGCGCTTGCAGAACCTGGTTCTGTTTTGATGGGTATGTCTTTAAGTCACGGAGGACACCTTACACACGGTGCAAGTGTTAACTTTTCGGGACAGATATATAAAGTTGTCCAGTACGGAGTGAATCCTCAAACGGAAGTAATTGACTACGATGAAGTCAGGAGATTAGCATTAGAGCACAGACCAAAGATAATCGTAGCGGGTGGAAGTGCTTACTCAAGGATTATCGACTTCAAGAGGTTTAGAGAAATAGCAGATGAAGTTGGTGCTTACCTCGTTGTCGATATGGCACACTTTGCTGGTTTGGTGGCAGCGGGGTTATATCCAAATCCTCTTGAATACGCACATGTTGTGACAAGTACGACACATAAGACATTGAGAGGTCCGCGCGGTGGTTTGATTCTTACAAACGACGAAGAAATCTACAAGGCGATAAATAAAGCGATATTCCCCGGAATACAGGGCGGTCCGCTGATGCACGTTATCGCAGCTAAGGCTGTATGTTTCAAAGAAGCGTTGACTGATGAGTTTAAAGAATATCAAAAACAGATAGTAGCAAACGCAAAAGCTCTTGCAAAAGCCCTTGAAAGTAGGGGGTTGAGAATCGTTTCCGGCGGTACCGATACACACTTGATGCTCGTTGACCTTAACCCGCTCAACGTAACGGGTAAAGCTGCAGAAACAGCACTCGGATATTGCCATATAACAGTCAATAAGAACACGATTCCAAATGAAACAAGGTCACCATTTGTGGCGAGTGGAATAAGACTTGGAACACCGGCACTAACAACCAGGGGAATGAAGGAAGAGCAGATGGAAGAAATTGCCGAGCTCATCGTAACAGTGCTTAAGAACGTTAAGGACGAGGAAGGAAATGTAGACGAAGAAGTTGCGAAGAGAGTTTCCGACCGTGTCATGGAGCTCTGCAAGAAGTTCCCGCTTTATCAAGGCAAGATAGCTGTCGAATAATTCTTAGATAAATAGATACATACTTGGGGGTGATTGGATGGTAGTTAGACCTTTTAAGGCACTAAGACCTACTAAGGAAATGGTCAGTAAAATAGCAGCTAAACCGTACGACGTTGTGACAGAAGAGCAAGCACGCGATGTTGCAAAAAACAACCCGTACACATTCTACAAAGTCTCAAGACCAGAGATAAATTTCGAATATTCAGCCGATACGCATGACCCAGAAGTGTTGAAAACGGGAAGGCAACATCTGGATTGGCTTATAAAAGAAGGTCACATGTTCGAAGATGGTGAGCCCTACATCTACATTTATCAACAACATTGGAGAGACCACGTTCAGACTGGAATTTTCGCAACGTTCTCAGTTGATGAATATATAGAGAACAAGATTAAGAAACACGAACTCACAAGAAAAGATAAAGAAGATGAAAGAGCCTTACACGTCAAAGTAGTAAAGGCTCACACAGGACCTGTATTTTTGATGTACAAATCCAGACCAGAAGTTGATTCATTGATAATGAAACACGCGACCGGTGAACCGGAATACGATTTTACAGATGAATCAGGTGTAAGACATATGGTTTGGGTATTAAGAGATAGAAATGAAATCAATAAGATTGTTGAAGCATTCAAAAGTGTCGATGCGTTCTACATCGCAGATGGACACCACAGGGCTGCTGCCGCTGTCAGGGCTGCGATAGATTTCAGAAATGAGAATCCGAACTACACAGGCGAAGAGGAATTCAATTATTTCTTAGCGGCACTATTTCCACATAGCCAGCTTAAAATACTTGACTATAACAGAGTAGTGAAGGATTTGAACGGCATGAGTGAAGAAGAGTTTTTGAAAAAAGTCGGCGAAGTGTTTGAAATTACAAAGGTTAATGGTACGTACAAACCAGAGAGAAAACACACAGTCGGTATGTACCTATCTGGCAGATGGTACAGACTCGAACCTAAGACTGGAACGTATGATGAAAACGATGTCATCGCTTCACTCGACGTTTCCATACTGCAAAACAATCTCTTAGCTCCGATACTTGGTATTGAAAATCCAAGGACCGATAAGAGAATAGATTTCGTTGGTGGTATTCTTGGCATCGAAGAACTTGTAAGACTCGTAGACAGTGGAAACTTTAAGGTAGCGTTTGCAATGTACCCAACGTCGATAGATGACCTGCTCAAAGTTTCCGATGAAGGAAAGATAATGCCTCCAAAATCCACATGGTTCGAACCAAAACTGAAGAGTGGTATTGTCGTACATTTAATTTAAGAGAACGGCAATTGAAAAGGCGCGTCTTACACGCGCCTTTTCTTTATCTCTCTTAGTCTTTTTACAATTGCTTTTGCACGTTTTGAGCCTATGCCGTCCACTTTTTGAAGCACACTTGCGTTCGTCTTAACCAGTTTATCGATACTGTGGAATGATTTTATGACATTTTGTGAAATGTTCATGGGTATGTGAACTTCGTTCCTTAGAATTCTGTAACCTCGGGGACTTACACGTACTTCTGAAAGTTGCTGGATGTTTGGTACATCGTATCCAAGAGCTTTAGAGACGTTCATTATCTTGTGCTCGGATTTGGTTATTGCTTCCGTTATCTTTGCCGCTTCTTCCTCTGTTACCTCTTTTTTCGAATAATCCATAACTAAAAGTTTTATGATTTCGTCCAGATCGCTCAGTACTTCTCTTAATCTGAGCTGAGCCAATTTTCCCTCGTTTCCAAGTTCTATTATGCTTGTTTGAATATTTGCAGAGATCGTGTTGATCTCAACACCTCTAATCAACAATTCGCATACGAATTCCAACGGTACACGTCCTTCGATCTCAATTTCGTCGAGACGCTCCAAATCCCTGTCAAAAGATTCTCTGAAGCGCTCGAGTGCGTTTATCGTTTGACCAACTTTTGTCAGGACGAAGTTTATATCCTCGAAAACGTGTTTTCTATCTCTGTAATACAATGTGACAACGTTCCGTCTCTTGGAAATTGCGACGACCATTTTGCCAAGTTGCTTGGCAACTCTTTCTGCAGTTCGGTGCCGCGTGCCTGTTTCAGATGTTGGAATGCTCGGATCCGGCACAAGATGAACGTTTGCTGCCAATATCTTCGTCGCGTTTTCATCCATTACTATTGCTCCATCCATTTTTGATAATTCGTATAGTTTTTCCGGTGTAAATGGACAGTCTAGCCTGAAACCTGACTGAAAAACATTGCTGTTTTTCATATCATCTTCATTGATGAAAACAATTAACGCGCCAAGTTGAGCGTGTATTATGTCATCGAGCGCTCTTCGCAGTTTTGTACCAGGTGATAATAGCTTTATTTTCTCGAGGATATCCTGAGTTGTTTGTTCGGTATAGTCAGGCATCTCTACAACTTTCCTCCTGATAAAGAATTTAGAATTTAAATTGTACTTGTTGCTCTATTTCAAATTCTATTATACAATATATACCGAAAGTGTGTTATAATGAATTGAGAATTTTTTCTAATTATTACTAAGGAGGAATCGAAAGTGTACGTAGTTGGTATAGACTTAGGTGGAACCTTTTTTAAGGTTGGGCTTGTGGATACCGAAAGTGGTGAGATTCTCCGAAAAGTTGAATGGGAAACTCGAGTAGCGGAAGGTAAGGAAAAAGTAGTTAAAAGAATGGCTCAGGCAGTTTTAGAGGTTAGCAATGGTGAGGACTATATTGGTGTTGGAATAGGCTCTCCTGGCTCGATTGACCACGATAATGGAATTGTAAGGTTCTCCCCTAATTTCCCTGACTGGATAAATTTCAATCTTGGTGGAACTCTCTCAAAGTTGCTAAATAAGCCTGTTTTTGTTGAGAATGATGCAAACGCATTTGTGCTTGGTGAAAAATGGTTTGGAGCAGGTAAAGGTCATGAACACATAGTAGCCTTGACGTTGGGAACAGGTGTTGGCGGTGGTGTCATTTCACATGGGAAACTCATAACAGGAAAAGATGGAATAGGGACTGAACTTGGTCACGTTATAGTAGAACCCAACGGACCACAGTGTGGTTGTGGAAATTACGGATGTTTGGAAGCTATTGCCTCGGCAACTGCAATAAGGCGAATGGCTCTTGAAGGGCAGAAGAAATTTCCGGAATCCGAGATATTCTCTGCTGAAGAGATAAATGCTAAGGCGGTGTTTGATGCTGCACGTAATGGTGATTTGCTCGGACAGATGATAGCTGAACGTGTTGTAAATGCTCTTGCAATCGGAGTCGCTAATTTTATACATATATTCAACCCAAGTATAGTAGTTATCGGTGGTGGTGTTTCCAGGGCAGGAAACATACTTTTTGCCCCACTTCGCGAAAAGGTTCGACACCTTGTTATGCCTTCCTTCAAAGATACGTATACAATAGTTCAAAGCCCGTTAGTTGAAAATGCTGGAATTCTTGGCGCTGCTTCAATAGTTTTGCAGAATCTGTAATATGATTTGTAATTTAATCACAGCATGGAGGTGCTACTATGATGAAAAGGTACTTTTTGTATGCAGTTGTTCTTTCACTTGTTGTATTAGCAGTTATCGTTGGTACAGCTGCTGATTCAAAGTCTGGTCCAAAACTTGGATACATCGATCCAAACAAGGTTCTTCAGAATTACGATAAGTGGATCACGTTTCAAAAACAGATGCAAGACGAGATTGCGAAGTACCAAGCCGAACTTGATAAGATAAAGGACCAAAACCAAAAACAACAAAAGTATCTTGAATATCAGCAGACAATCAACAATAAGATCGCTCAAACACAAGCACAAATAGAGGCAGAAATACTTAATAAAGTAAAGGAATATGCGGAAGTAATGGGATACGATTTTATCTTCAACAGCACAACTATGGCTTACGGAAGCAGTTCGTACAACATTACAGATGCGTTCATAAAATATCTTAAGACTGCAAAGAAATAAGATTGCAATAAACAAAAACACTGTATGGATGAAAGAGTATTCGATCAGATTTCTTGTGAAGGCATATTCAAAAAGTTTGGTAGAAAAGTAGTGCTTAATAACGTTAATGCTTACGTTAATACTGGAGAAGTTGTAGGCTTGCTCGGTCCAAATGGATCGGGCAAGACTACATTATTTAACATTATACTCGGTGTTGTTGTTCCAACAAAAGGTAGGGTTTATTTCAACGGACAGAATATAACGAATATGCCCATACACAGACGTGCAAGGCTTGGAATTACGTATCTTCAACAAGAGACTTCTGTTTTCAGAGACTTGAAAGTAGAGGACAATGTTAGATTAGTTCTTGAGTTTCAGAAACTAAGAAGAATAGAAAGAGAAGAGATTGTTAAATCAACTTTGGAAGAATTCGGTATTCAAGATTTGAAAAAGCAGTTTGCATTTTCACTCTCAGGAGGAGAAAAAAGAAGACTTGAATTGGCAAGGATGATGGCACTAAGCCCTAAATTTGTTCTCTTGGATGAACCTTTCATAGGTATTGACCCGAAAACTGTAAAGGAAATTCAGAAGATAGTAATTCAGTTAAAAGAAAAAGGCATAGGGGTTATAATCACCGACCATTCGGTTGATGCGTTAAGGCCTATTGTAGATAGGTTATATGTGATTCATAAAGGTGAAGTTTTAGCACAAGGACATCCGGAAGATGTTCTGCAAGATACAATGGTGAAGAAAGTCTATCTTGGAGAAGAATGAGAGAATAAGATATAGCGATAGATTCGGAGGAGTATAATGATTTTACTGTTCAAAAAGAAAGGTTTTCTAAGGTTTCTTTCTGCCATAGAAACTGCAAATTTGATAACACGAACACTTATTAGGTCAGGATTGAAATTGCAATATTCTGAAGGATTCCACCCGAAGCCGAAGATTTCCTTTTTGGATTCAACGCCAACAGGAGTTATAGATTTAGCGCTTTACGTTTCAGTTCAATTGGATGCTGAAAAAACAAGTCATGAAATAAAAAAAGCGCAGATTTTGAAATCAGTGAATGAAGTATCGCCTTTTGGACTTGAATTGGCAGATGTCTTTGATGTTGAAGTCAATTTAAACCGTGTTGTTGATGAATATGAGTACCTTGTGTTTTCAAAAGAAGAAATTAACTTGAAAAAGGAATTTAAAAAACATTCTGGAAAAGTTTTTATACCAAGCGAGTTGTTAAGAGATTTTCATATAGTTTTGAGAAATGGAATTTATGTGTTAAAATATAGAATTGCGAAGGATAACATATTCAATCCGTACTTGTTAAACGGTGTTTTTTTGGTTACAAGAAAAAGGGCATTTGCTAAAGAATTGGATTTGCATAACCTTTTAAATGACTTGGAAGAGAATAGGTGGAGGGACGATTTATGAAAGTACTTGTTGTTGACGATTCAGATGTCCTTAGAAAAATAACGGTTTTTAACCTTAAAAAAATCGGATTTGACGTGGAAGAAGCAATAGATGGAATAGATGGACTTGAAAAGATGAAAACTTGGCAACCAGATGTTGTAATTTTGGACATAATGATGCCAAGAATGGATGGATTTGCTGTCCTCAAAGAGATGAGGAGAGATGAAAACATAAAGAATATTCCTGTCATTGTCTTGACTGCAAAGGGTGGGCAAGATGACGAACAAATTGCCTTATCCTTAGGTGCAAAAAAAGTTCTTACAAAACCATTCAGCCCAACTCAGCTCATTGAAGAAGTGAGGAGTTTGGCGAATGAATGACGAAATTTTTCTGAAACTCTCAAAAGCTGTTACAGATGTTGCACAGCTTGTAGGTTTGGAAATTCTACCCATAAATGATGTAGAAACATTGGTTTTGGAGTGTACTCGTGTTACAGAATATCTTCAAAAATGGATAATTGATCAAAAATCAAATAACGATGCTCTGCAACAACTAATCGATGCACAGCTCGAAGAACTAACGGCAACATACGAGGGACTTTCTGCTCTTTTTGAAATAAATAAGATAATAGCCTCTGTAAACGAGCCTTGGATGATTCTGAGAAATGTCTTAAAACTTTTGAAAAATGCTGTGAACTATTCTGCAGGAGTAATTATACTGAATGTCGATGAAAAATCCTATTACGAATACTTTGGACTTTCAGAAGCAGAGGATTACATTAAAAGAGTTGCCATTGAACATATCGAAGATGAAAATACCTTTTTTGTTGATTATAACAAAGATTCCGGAGGATTTATTGCCGTTCCTCTTTATGCGGAGTTTGGTAGATACGGTATATTACTGATCTCTGGATATGGAACTAAGAAGATTTTTACAGCGGGCGACAAGAAAATCACGGAAGCAGTGGCTCAACAATTACTTACTTCTATTAATAGATATATAATGCTCCAACGTGAAATAGAAAAGCGAAAGCTCGAAGAGCAGCTTCAAATAGCTCGGAATATACAGCAAGGTCTACTACCCAAGTACTTCCCAACGCACGAAAGATTTGATATCAGCGCCCGGAGCGTTCCCGCGATACAGGTTGGTGGGGATTATTACGATGTAATTGAAGCTGATGATGGATCTTTTGTATGTTGCATTGCGGACGTTTCTGGAAAAGGATTACCTGCAGCGCTTATTATGTCATCTTTTAGAAGCATGTTTAGGCTATCGGGAAAGATATCTACTGACTTGAAAAAACTGGCGGCTCAATTTGATAAAATGATTCATGAAGATTTTGAAACTGGTAGGTTTATAACGTCTATAATACTAAGGATAACTTCTGACGGTAACATGGAATACGTCAATGCTGGTCATGATCCGTTATATATACTAAGAGGAAATAGAATAGTAAAGCTTGAATCCACTGGCACTCCGTTCGGCATTCTTGGAGATGGGTGGTACGATGTTGAAAAGTTCAAACTTGAGTATGGAGATATACTGATTGCGTACACAGATGGAGTTGTGGAAGCCAGAAATATCTCCGGTGAAGAATATGGCTTTGAAAGGCTGCAAGAAACGATAATGATGAACAGATATTTGAAGGCTTCTGATATAGTAAAAAGGATCATGGATTCTGTTTTTGAATTTTCTCATGGTGTACCGCAACATGATGATACAACAATATTGGTTGTCAAATATGAATAAAGAGAGTTGGAGGTGTCTGTATGATCGAAGTAGGAGATCTTGAGAAAGGTATGTACATAAAGTATGAAGGTGACATATACCGCGTGATCGATGTCAACAAGCATTTCAGAGCAAGAGGTTCAGGACTGATAAGAACAAAGCTTAAAAGCCTTTCTACCGGACTTGTAAGAGACGCAAATTTCGCAAGTGGTGAAAAAGTTGAGGAAGCAGAACTTTCTTTCAGAAAGGCAGAATACCTTTACAACGATGGAGAGAATTATTACTTCATGGACTTGCAAACTTATGAGCAGTACGCTATTCCTGAGGTAGAGGTTGATGAGGCAAAGAATTATCTAATTGAGAACACTCAGGTCGATCTGGTTATGCACGATGAAAAACCAATAGGAATACAACTTCCAACAACGGTTGTTTTAGAAGTGATAGAGACAGAACCAAATTTCAAAGGCGATACAGTTTCTGGTGGTGGAAAACCTGCAGTTCTCCAAACAGGTCTAAAGATTAGTGTTCCGTTCTTTATAAACGTTGGTGATAAAATAAAAGTGGATACAAGAACTGGCGAGTACATTGAAAGGGCATAAAGAGGGTAAGGCATGGGAAGAAATCTAAGGATATCGAAAGGAGGGAGAAGATGGGGAACATAACAGTATCAGATAATGTTATTGCCGAAATTGCGTACAGGTCAATATGCAGTATATATGGTGTAGAACCAGATAATAAAGAGTTCAAGAAATTTAGAAAAAATATAGACATCGAGAGAACACCTGAGGACAATGTAATCGTTAACATCAAATTGGAAGTTCCGTACGGTGAGAACATTCTTTCTTTCTCTGAAAATATAATGAAAACTGTCACGGAAAATGTTTCGCAGATGACGGACAAAACAGTTGAAGCGGTTAACGTTGTAGTTACTGGTGTTAGCGATAAAGAGTTTTCGAAATCCTAACCGTGAGTAGTGCTGAAATTCAAGGAGTTGAAAAAATTGGTTTCCAAAAGAAGGATACTTCGAGAGTCAGTTTTGAAAGCGCTTTTTCAACTTGACTTTAGACCTGAAGATTTCGATGAAATATTAAGTGACGCATTAAAATCAGTTAAGGATGGAAATATTAAGAAAGATGCAGAAAGATATCTCAAAAATATCCATGAACAGAAAACGAAGATTGATGAAATAATTGAAAAGCATCTTTTAAACTGGAGTTTTGATAGAGTATCGCACATTGCAAGAGGTGTTCTGAGACTTGGCACGTATGAACTGCTATACGAGAATGACATACCAATAGAGGTTACTTTGGACGAAATGGTAGAAATCACGAAAAAGTACGACACAGATGAAAGCGCCAAGTTTATCAACGGGGTCTTGGACAGGATAGCAAAAGAAGAAGCACCTAAGGAAAAATTCAAGCTTTAAATTTATCATTCATTTCTCATATTGTTTGTTGTTTGTTTGAACAACCGTATCTCAAGGGGATTGCGGGGGGTTCTCTTTGAGCTATATCGAGCTGTTGGTTTGTCTAATAATTTCTACCATCATATTTATCAGCGCTTTGGATGGATATAGCCATGTGCTCCAGCACATGGCTTATATATTAAATACGAATATAAGAACCTTAAGAGTATTCCATGTTATCAACTACATCAGGTTCGATTACCATAGACATGCAACTAAACAACCAAATTCAAAATATTCCAAAACTTTATCTACGTCATCTTTTGCATTTGATGAGAAGGTTGAAAATCTTAAACGTGTTCTGTACAAATGTGTTGGACCTTTGGAAGGTAAAACCACGATTTACAGAGATACTTACGACATATACACAAAAAGGCTATTAAATCGGCGAGTTTATACATTGTATGGTGAGTTTTCTTTAGAATTATCAGCCGATAAAAGATATCTCCTCATAAACAATCCGTACTATGGTGTTGCAAAGATACCAATTTCTCTCCCTGATGTGCAGATTGTTAGCATCATAGTAACTAAGGTGAGAGAAAACAATGAAACAAAATAAGGAGTGGTTGTATGTTCAACTACAATGAATTAATGGACGCAAAGAGGACAAGAATAATGGGAATAATAAATGTCACACCTGACTCGTTCTATTCAGGTAGCAGGGTAGATGAGACGAACTTGTTGATTAGAGTTGAGCAAATGATTAAAGATGGGGTTGAAATAATAGATGTCGGAGGCGAGAGCACAAGACCTGGCGCAGAAGCAGTACCTCTTGAAGAAGAGATAAGGCGAACAGTAACGGCTGTAAAGATTATTAGAAAACACTTCGACATACCCATATCTGTGGATACTTATAAATCCGAAGTTGCAAGACTTTCTATCGAAGAAGGTGCTGATATAATCAACGATATCAGCGCTATGAGATTCGATGAAAAAATGGTGGAAGTCGCGTCACACTACAAATGTCCTGTTGTACTCATGCATATGAAAGGCAATCCGAAGACTATGCAAGAGAATCCTGAATACAAAGACGTTGTCGCGGAAATCGTGGAATTTTTCGATGAGCGTATCAGATACGCTAAGGAACATGGAGTGGACAAACTAATACTTGATCCAGGGATTGGGTTTGGCAAAAAGCTGGAACACAACCTTGAAATACTGAAAAGGATTGAAGAGTTTAGGAAGCTTAATTATCCGCTACTCATAGGTGCAAGCCGAAAATCGATGATAGGCATGATTCTGAACTTACCGCCAGAAGAAAGATTAAACGGAACGCTTGCGGTGACAGCCTATTGCGCTATGCATAGTGTTGAAATAGTACGCGTCCATGATGTAAAAGAGAATAAAGAAGTAGTGAAAATCATAGAAGCAATCAAAAGTATTAAAAACTCGTGAAAGAAGGTTCATCATGAAAAGTATTAAAGAATCAATAAGGTTAGATAAGTACCTATCAAACGCAAAGGTGGGAACAAGAAGCGAGGTAAAAAAGTACATAAAAGAAGGAAGAGTTACTGTTAATGGTCGTGTAGTAGATGAACCAGAATTTCACGTGTCACCAAATGATGAGATAACAGTAGATGGTGAATATGTAAATTCTCATAGAAACGTTTATATAATGCTCTTTAAACCATCAGGATTCGTTTCAACGACTTCAGAATATGAACCAAGCGTCCTTAACCTTATTGATCATCCATATGTCGATGAACTGCACATAGCCGGAAGACTTGATAAAGACGTCGAAGGTCTTTTGATCCTGACTAACGATGGTGATTTCACACACAGATTGATATCTCCGAAAAAACACGTTGAGAAAGAATACTATATATATACGAAGCAGCCTTACAAACTAACGGAAGAAGTTAAAAAAGAATTTGAAAAAGGATTAGAAATTGATGGTGAGAAATTTCTGCCAGCAAAGATAGGACAAATCGATGAGAAGACTATTTCAATAACAATTATTGAAGGAAAATACCATCAAATTAAAAAAATGTGCCAGAAGATTGGAATAGAATGGGAAAGAATCATGAGAGTTCGCATAGGTAGACTCACTCTTGGTGGTCTCAAAAAAGGTGAGTGGAGAGAACTTTCAAAGGAAGAGATTGATGAGATTTTTGAGAGATAGAACATAAAAGAGGCGGTGTGATTATCCACACCGCCTCTTTCTTTCATTGTCTTAGAAATGCCTTAGTAAGTTGCACCTTCTATTTTCAGATATCTCTTGTCAGTGCTGGTAGTGTAAAAGACCTCAATCGTATGGGTTGCAGCTGGCGAATCGCTTTCGAAAGAGACTATCCACGAAGATTCGACATACTCGACGATACCTAAATCGTTAAGATTAACGTTTCCTGCACTGTCAGTGTACTTTATCACACCGCCTGTTTTCTGGCAAAGCTCTCTAACGTCACCTGGGTCTGAAAAGTCAGTAGTGGTGTCGTAGTAATAACCACTTGGCACAAAAGCGCCGTGGATTGTGAAGAAACCTACTAATGCTGGGAACATGTCTGCCTTATCAAAATGTGAAAACCCTATGCCGTCAGACTTATAGTGTGCCGGTGCATCGGTTATGACTATCATAACTCTTTGTGCACTCGGTCTCCATTCAAGAGCTGTTGCAGCGAACATTATTGCATCGTACGGGTTTTCTGCCCAATCGCCACCGTAACCAGCGTACAGTACACCAACGTAATCTTTCGCATCAGACGGTGAAGATAACCCTAAATATGGAGGATCAACATCGATATCACTTGGCGGGTTAACATAGTCATCGAATGGTATAACACCAATTCTTACATCCATGCCGCTTTCTTCAAGATTTGTTGCAAAATCTATTATACTATTTTTAGCCCCGTTTATTGCGTAGCTCATGCTACCTGTCACATCCAAGATTATTGCTATATCAAGTCTATTTCTAATTGTTGATTCTTTATATAGTACAAATCCTTGTTCTTTGTTATCTTCGAACACCCGGAGAGTGCTAACTGGTAAATTCTCAACACCTGGTAAGCTTATCCTAATGTTAACCGTATCTGGAACTGCTATCGGTACGAGTGAAGGTGTCTTATCCACTGTACCGAATATATCTGTCGTTGAATATCCAGATGTTGAAGGTTTTGTCGTGTCCACAGGGTCTTTCGGAATAACTCTTGGAGCAATTGGAATTTCCGAACAGCTATAAACTAATAGCGCACTAATAATGGCTATTAACGCAAATAACGTGGCTCTTCTGAATTTTCTCATATTCATCACCCCTCAAAATCCGATACCGATGCCTGCAGAAACGGCAAAGATATCCAAGAACTGAAATGAAGTTGTCATTGTACCAAGACCTTCTACAAATAGCACGATTCCTTGACCGAACCTTGCACCAGCTTTAACGTGAAATAGATCGGGATAAAATGTGAAACCTGAATTAACAACATCATATACAAATATAGGTGCAGCACCTGCGTAAAACAAAGTGTTAAAGAGCGGTATGCCTAGATAAAGATATGGATCAATCTCTAAGAACTGAATTTCTCCAACTTCTATTTCTTCGATTTCTTGTATGTCTGAAAGTGGGTAATACGCTTCCAACATCAGAGAAATCCCACCAGAAAGCGTTCCAATGCGCACTCCGAGGAATGGACGGTTCTTTCCGCCAATTTCTAAACCACCTAATGCAGATATCTCAAAACTGAATGCTAAGGTTATTGCTAACAAAAGCACTCCTGTTACGACAAACTTCTTCATAAAATCACTCTCCTCTCAGATTTGGAACTTCCACACGAGCAATGTATTCCTTAGCTCTGCTTATATGAAGTTAAATACTTCAAATGATAACTGGTTCTGTATAGTCAAAATCAGAGCAAAAGTGATGCTTCTTTCCAAGACAGTATTATGACTCTCGTTTTCAGTAAAACGTTGTATGAATATTTCGCGTAAGTAATGTCAAATCAATGTCCTGAAGATTGCCAAAAAAAATACCTCCAGCGATTTCTCGCCGGAGGTATCGTTTGATTTCCTTGCGTTTACTCAATTTTTATTTCGACAGTAGGCTTTTCTTCTTTCTTCTTTGGCATCTCGAGTGTTAGAACACCATCTGAATATTTTGCTGTGATTCCTTTTGTATCTACATAGTCTGGTATGATGAATGACCTTTCAAACTTACCGAATGACCTTTCAACGATTCTGTAGTTTCTGCCTTTTTCGTCTCTTTCTGTCTTCTTTTCGCCAGTTATTCTCAGTACACCATCTTCTACTGTAATCTTGAGTTCGTCTTTCTTTACACCAGGAAGTTCGAGTTCAAGAACTACTTTATCTTCTGTTTCGTATGCATCAACCTTTGGCAGGAATTCAAACTCACTTCTGAATGGTCTCACAAAATCCGAGAAGAGTCTGTCAATCTCCTTTTGAAGTTCCATGAACGGTTCAAATAAGTCGCTTCTTCTTGCCAACATACTCTCACCTCCACTCCCCTTGGGGTTTTGTTCCTTATTTTCACGTTCCGACTATATTATACATAATTAGCACTCATGTGTCAAGAGTGATAATTATAACCTTGCTATGCTTGTTTATTTTGGACATAGATGTACTGTAAGGTTATAAATTTTACAGATACTAAAATGTTAATCAGTCTTAATATAAGACTGATAACGCACCGTGTAAAAAATAGCGAAGGGAATAATTCCCTCCGCTCGTGCATTTCTTTAATTGATTTTTAGTTGTGAAATCACTACATTCACTTGGTTATTTCAGCTATCAACCTTTCTACCAACAACATGCCAACTCTTTCTTGGGCTTCGAATGTAGAAGCACCTACGTGTGGTGTTGCAACGACATTTGGCAAGGAGAGGAGCTTTTGTCTCAACTCATCTGTTGGTGGCTCTACTTCGAATACGTCAAGACCTGCCGCATATACTTTGCCTGTTGTAAGCGCTTCGTATAATGCTGCTTCATCGATTATTCCACCTCTTGCAGCGTTTATTATTATGACACTGTCTTTCATCTTTGATATTGTTTCTTTGTTTATCAGATTTTTTGTCTCAGGTGTAAGTGGCACGTGGATTGTTATGTAATCACTTTCTTTAAACAATGTATCAAGGTCAACTATTTTGACGGGCATATCTGTTTCTTTTACAAACGGATCGTATGCAAGTACTTTCATATCGAACGCGAGTAACCTTTTAGCAACTTCTCTGCCGATGTTTCCAAAACCGATTATACCGACTGTTCTTCCGAACAACTCATGACCTTCGAGTTCCTTCTTCGTCCACTTTCCATTTTTCAAATCTGCTGTACCTCTTGCTATGTGTCTAGAACAAGCGATCATCAGTCCGATAGCCAATTCTGCAACCGAAATGCTGTTTGCACCCGGCGTGTTAATTACCTTAATTCCCTTAGCTTCGGCTGCTTTTACATCTATATTGTCGAGTCCAGTTCCCGCACGACCGATAATCTTCAAATTGCTACCAGCTTCTATTATGTCGGCGGTGACTTTGGTTGCGCTCCTTACTATGAGAACTTCGATTTCAGGCATTATTTTTATGAGTTCGTCTTTCTCGTAGTGCTGAGATGTGAGATTAACACCCGGAACGTTTGCAAGCTTTTCAGTTGCCTGTTTGTCAAGAGGGTCGTTTATGTGTATCCTCATGTTACTTCACCAACCCTTTGAAAAGTACCTCTTCTGCAGCTAAGACTCCTTTTCCAATTTCGACTTTATATCCCATTTCGTTGAGTGCAAATTCAAGAGCAGTTATACCTGTGATTATGTCAAACGGTGTAAGGTAGCCAAGGTGTGATATTCTGAATATCTCGTCTTTCATAGGTTCTTGTCCGGCTGCTATCGTAACTCCGTATTTATCGCGCATGAGTTTTGTGAGTTTGCTTGATGGTATTCCTTCTGGAGAATTGACTGCTGTAAGAACGTTTCCTGGGCGTTCTGAGAAGAATGTCAAGCCAAGAGCTCTAACTGCTGCTCTTGTTGCTTCTCCGTAAAGTGCATGCCTTGCCCAGACGTTTTCAATTCCTTCTTCTTTGAGCATTTTAACAGCCTTGTTGAGCATGTATATCAAGTTAACTGCTGTTGTCCATGGGTTGTCTGGTGAGCTTTTCTTATATTTTCTGAGATCGAAATAATATCTATTATTTGTGCATTTTTCCACCTTTGCGTATGCTTTGTCGTTAATAGCGATGAATGCAAGACCTGGCGGGAGCATCCAACCTTTTTGTGCACCAGAAACAACGACGTCAACGCCCCATTCGTCCATCTTAAGTGGTTCAGCAAGTAAACCACTGACCGCATCTGTTACGAGGATAACGTCAGTATTCTTTGTCAACTTGGCTATATTTTCGAGATCTATAACAGTACCCGTTGATGTTTCGCTGTATGTTGTGAAAACAACCTTAGCGTCTGGATTTTCCTTCATTGCCTTTTCTATCATCTCGGGTGTTACAGCTTTACCCCAAGGGAGTTTAATCTCGACAGGAACAATTCCGTAAGCTTTTGCTATTTCTACCCATCTTTCTCCGAACTTACCAGCACTGACTATGATTGCCTTTTCGCCAGGATTAACAAGGTTTACCATCGCTGTTTCAAGTGCACCTGTGCCGGATGCTGTTAGAACATAGACAGGATGTTGTGTCTGGAAGACGTATTTTGTCAATTCGAGAGTCTCTTCAAGTATCTTAACGAATTCTGGAGTTCTGTGGTGGATAGTCTCTTTTGCACCTTCTAAAAGAATCTCTTGAGGAACTGGCGTTGGACCAGGCGATAAAAGTAAAGTTCTTTTTACCATGCTGTTCCCTCCTTTTTGATATATGTGATGTAATAAAATACACTTACTTCTTTATCTTTGATAAGCCCACAATTATTTTACATCTTTTCTTACTAAATTGACAATATCCTTAATGATGCAATTTTTTGCGTGCAAGTATTTGCAAGTGCGAAATTTGTCAAAAATCTTCATTATACTATTTTAGCTATCAAATACCATCCAAATGCTTGTTTTGAATTTTGGCATAATGTTGCTAATATATAAGTGAAAACACTATTCATAACTTCCAAAAGGAGTGTGAGGCCAATGAACTTAGAAGGTATATTATCCGACGTAGGAAGGAACTTGAGATCGTCGCTTATAAGAGAGCTTTTGAAATATGCATCTGTACCCGGTTCCATATCGTTTGGTGGTGGCGTACCTGATCCAAATACATTCCCAAGACACGAATTAGCAGAAATTGCGAAAGAGGTTATAGAGAAGGAATATGCATATACGCTCCAATATAACACAACAGAAGGTGATGATCAGTTAGCCACTCAAATAGTAAAACTCTTGGAAAGAACATACGGTATAACTGGAATCGGAAGAGAGAATTTACTATTTACAACAGGTTCGCAACAAGCACTAGATCTTATGGCAAGAGTGCTTCTGGATAAGGATAGTATCTGCTCTTTGTGGAGTTCCCAGTTTATCTAGGTGCAGCAAGTGCCTTCCGAATGACATTCACGAAGTTTGAGACAATACCTCTTGAAGAAGACGGCATGGACGTGAATTACCTGGAGAAGAAGCTTGACGAACTCAATAAGAATGGACTTATAAACAGAGTAAAATTCATCTATACCGTCCCCAACTTCCATAATCCCGCCGGAGTGACAATGAGCCTCGAAAAGAGAAAAAGATTGATAGAAATTGCTGAAAAATATGACATTTTGATTCTTGAAGATGATCCGTACGGCATGCTCAGATTTGAAGGTGAGCATTTACCTTCGCTTTATAAACTAGCAGGTCCAGATAGGGTTGTTCTTCTGAATACGTTTAGTAAGATCCTTACTCCAGGCTTAAGAATTGGAATAATAGTTGGCAGAGCAGATATAGTTAGAAAAGCAACACTTGCAAAGCAGGCTGCTGATCTCTGTAGTCCAAGCTTGAACCAGCGCATCGCTGCAAGATACCTTGAAAGGTATGATTTGTTTGAGCAACTGAAACCTGGTATAGAGCTTTACAGAAAGAAAAAAGATGTGATGATAAAAGCACTTGAGGAAAATTTTGCTGACATAAAAGGTGCGAAATGGGTTAACCCACAAGGTGGTTTGTTTATCTGGTTGACGCTTCCAGAAGGTTTCGACACAATGGAAATGTTTGAGATTGCAAAAGAGAAGAAGATTTATTACATACCAGGTGAAGCATTTACGATAGATGATGGCAAGAGTTCATCTATGAGACTCTCCTTCTGTCTGCCACCTGAAGAAAAGATTGTTGAGGGTGTTAAGAGGCTCAGAGAGGTTGTTGAAGAGTACGGTAAGAAGAAGGGGCTGATCTAAGTATGAAGATTTTGGTTATAAATCCAGGCGCAACGAGTACCAAGATCGCTGTCTTTGAAGACAAAAATAAGGTTATCCAGGAAACACTCCAACATTCTGTCGAAGAACTCGATAAATACAAATCTGTAATGGACCAAAAAGATATGAGGGCAAAGGCTATATTAGACTTTCTTTCAAAGAATTCACTGAAAATCGAAGATCTTGATGCAATAGCGGCACGTGGTGGAATACTGCCACCTGTTGAAGGTGGAACTTACTTAGTCGATGAGAACATGGTTGATTATCTTGTTAATAGGACAAAAGTCCAACACGCATCGAATTTAGCTGCTGTTATAGGTTACGAACTTGCGAGTGGGGCATCGAAAAACATACCTGTGTACATAACTGACCCCGTTAGTGTTGATGAAATGATTCCAGAAGCACGTTTATCAGGAATAAAGGATATAGAAAGAAAAAGCCTTTCACATATTTCAAACATGCGGGCAGTTGGCATAAGAATTGCAGAAGAATTGGGAAAAAAGTTCAACGAATTGAATATGGTGATTGCCCATCTTGGGAGTGGCATATCAGTTGCACCTTTTGAAAAAGGTAGAATGATAGATGTCAACAACGCCAATGACGAAGGTCCTTTCAGTGTTGAGAGAACAGGTGAACTGCCAGTTGGTGATGTTGTTAAGCTTGCTTACTCAGGTGAGTACACCAAAGATCAGATGAAAAGGATGTTTATTGGAAAAGGCGGGCTTGTTGCCTACCTTGGGACAAACGATTTGCGAGAAGCTTTCAGAATGGCAGAAAGTGATCCGAAAGCCCTTGAAGTGATTGAAGCAATGGCTTATCAAATTGCACAAGAAATCGGAGCAATGTGTGTATCATTAAAAGGAAAAGTAGATGCAATCGTCCTTACTGGGGGGATGGCATACAGCGAAAGGTTTGTAGAAATGATAAGGTCATATATATACAAATTCGGCCCTATATTTGTGGTTCCAGGTGAAATGGAAATGGAAGCGTTGGCTTATGGAGCCCTGCGTGTGCTCATAGGGGAAGAACTACCAAAGGTGTGGAGGGATGAGAGATGAAAAAGCTCTCTGAACTACTTGATAAGGCAAAAGCCAATGGAAAAAAGGTCGTCGCAGTTGCGGCAGCAGATGACGAAGTAGTACTTAAAGCTGTTGAAATGGCATACAATGAAGGGATCGTTGACGCTATTTTGTTCGGTAACAAAGAAAAAATAGAAAAAGCTGCCAAAAATGCTAACGTTAATCTATCGAATTTTGAAGTTATAGATTCCAATGCTCCAGCTGATGATGCTGTTAAAGCTGTTGTTAATGGGAAAGCTCACTTTGTCATGAAAGGAAACATAAAGACTGGAGATTTGATGAAAGCGGTGTTAAAAGATGAGTACAATCTCAAAACAGGAAGAACGATGTCACTTGTGAGTATATTCGAGACACCACTTTATCACAAGCTCTTGGTTGTTAGTGACGCCGGGATGACTATCGCACCTGATCTTGAGCAGAAAGTACATTTAATTGAGAACTCAGTGCTTGTTGCAAGGAAGGCTGTTGGCGTTGAAAAACCAAAAGTTGCAATACTTGGGGCGATAGAAGTAGTGAATCCAAAGATGGAAGCGACAGTTCATGCTGCGTTGCTTTCAAAGATGAACGAGAGAGGACAGATTAAGGGCTGTATTGTTGACGGACCATTCGCGTTGGACAATGCCGTTTCTAAAGAAGCCGCCGAACACAAAGGAATCGTAAGCCCTGTTGCTGGGGATGCTGACGTTTTGATCATGCCAGATATTGAAGCCGGTAACATCTTCTACAAAGGAATGGTATTCCTTGCAGGTGCGAAGGTTGCATCAGCGATAATAGGTGCTAAGTGCCCCGTCGCTCTAACTTCTCGAGCAGACAGTGATGAAACAAAGCTATTATCTATTGCTCTTACATGTTTGATGGTTGAGTAGTAACTACTTTATGAAGGTGGTGTGCATAAAATGAAAATTCTGGTCATAAACCCCGGTTCAACAAGTACTAAGGTTGCGGTTTTCGATGATGAGCAGATGATAGCCTCAAAAACGCTAAGACATTCACCCGAAGAGCTTGCTCCGTTTGATAAATTAACTGATCAATTCGAATTCAGAGCGAGGATAGTTGAAGATTTTCTTAAAGAACTCGGAATAGCTCCGACAGAGCTTTCCGCAGTTGTTGGAAGAGGGGGCTTATTGGGATCCAATTCCCGGAGGAACTTACAAAGTAACAGAAGACATGCTTGAGTTATTGAAGAGTGCTAAAAATGGAGAACATGCCTCTAATCTTGGTGCTTTAATTGCCTACGAATTTACGAGAAAATACGATATTCCATCGTTTATTGTAGATCCTGTTGTCGTAGACGAGCTTGAGCCTTTGGCGAGATATACTGGGCATCCAATATTTAGGAGAAAATCGATCTTCCATGCACTCAATCAGAAAGCAACGGCAAGAAATGCCGCCGCTCAACTTGGCAAGAACTATGAAGATGTCAACTTGATAGTCGTTCACATGGGCGGTGGAATATCGATAGGTGCTCACAGAAAAGGAAAAGTGGTCAACGTCAACAATGCGCTCGATGGAGATGGACCATTTACGCCTGAAAGAAGCGGTACGCTTCCATTAACACAGCTCATAGACCTCTGCTTCAGCGGCAAATACACGTTTGATCAAATGAAAAAGAAGATAAAAGGTGCTGGTGGGATGGTTGACTACCTCGGTACAAACGATGCGATGACTGTCCAGGAACGAATAAGAAATGGAGATAAAGAAGCAGAGCTCGTTTACAAGGCGATGGCATATCAAATCGCAAAATGGGTAGGGAGGATGGCGGCAGTTTTGAAAGGAGAAGTAGATGCTATAGTTCTCACTGGTGGTCTTGCTTACGATAAAGAATTCATGGTCAGATGGTTAACTGAATACACAAGTTTCATCGCACCGATACTTATATTCCCGGGCGGAGATGAAGAAAGGGCTCTTGCAATGGGTGGACTAAGAGTTCTTAGAGGACAAGAGAAAGCTAAGACTTATTGGGAAAACGTATTGCAGTTTTAGAAAGGAAGTTAATCTAATGGCGAAAAATTACGCGTTTATAGGATTATTTGGAAGCGGTAAGACAGAAGTTGCAATAAACTGGGCATTAAGATTGAAAGAAGAATACGATAAAGTGGCGATCATAGATGGAGATATAATTTCACCTTACTTTAGAACAAGAGACGTTGCCGAAGAACTTGAAGAGATGGGCATAGTACCTGTGTATCCGAGAGGAGCTTTGAGGAATGCAGACTTGCCGATAATAACCGGTGCAGCTATTGGTTATTTGTCGAATCCAGAGTACAAGACCGTTATGGACGTCGGTGGAGAAGAGAACGGCGTAGTTGTGCTGGGATACGTAAAGCCATACCTCGGAGACGTCGAAATAAGCATGGTTGTAAACATAGCAAGGCCATTTTCTTCAACAGTAGATGGAATTATAAGGGCGTACGAACAGCTGAAACGAGTCGCAAGGATTAAGGTAGATTACCTCATTAATAACGCAAATCTGTCTTACGAAACCACACCAGAACTTATATCGAAAGGCGAAGAAATACTTAGCAAAGTCTCAGAGGTTATAGAAGTTCCTGTCAAATTCACCGTGATACCAGAGTTCGTAAGTGAAAATGGTTTCAGGTATCCGATATTCAAAATTAAGCGTTTCATGAAAATGGAGATTTGAGAAGGAGGATGAGCCTATATGCCAAAGGTAAAAGGACGCATCGAGATCGACCAGGAAAGGTGTAAAGGTTGTGGATTGTGCATAAGTGTATGTCCAATGAAGGTAATAGAATTCAGCGATGGTTTCAACGCTAAGGGATATCATCCCGCCGAAGCGAAATATGTCGATAAGTGTATAGCCTGCGGTTTTTGCTATAACATGTGTCCAGATGTTTGCATAACGGTCTACAGAGATAAAGAAAGCGCATAAGTGAAAATAGCAAAGAATGAGGAGGGAAATAGAAATGGAACGAGTGCTTGTGAAAGGAACAGAAGCGATAGGTGAGGCAGCAATAAGAGCTGGTTGTAGATTGTTTTTCGGTTATCCAATAACGCCGCAAAACGAATTACCAGAATACATGTCAAAGAGAATGCCAGAAGTGGACGGTACTTTCTTGCAGACAGAAAGTGAAGTTGCAACGATCAACATGGTTTACGGCGCTGCGTGTACAGGCACAAGGGTGATGACATCGACATCTTCGCCTGGATACAGCCTCATGCAGGAAGGTGTTTCGTATATGGCTTGTGCTGAGCTTCCAGCTGTTCTTGTGAACGTTGTTAGAGGTGGACCAGGCTTGGGAGATATTCAACCATCACAAGGAGATTATTGGCAGGCAACAAAAGGTGGTGGCCACGGAGATTACAAACTTATAGTCCTTGCTCCATCAACAGTTCAAGAAGCGGTTGACCTTACATACCTTGCATTTGACCTTGCCGACGAGTACAGGAACCCCGTGCTCATAATTGCCGACGGAGTCATCGGACAGATGATGGAGCCAGTAACATTCCCAGAATTTAGAGATTTGAACACTCTTCCAAAGCACGAAGATTGGGCGTTGACAGGTGCTGCTGGAAGAGAAAAGCATATAGTTGTTTCATTTGATATAGATCCATACGTTTTGGAAAAGATGAATCTTAAATTGATTGAGAAGTTTAAGACAATCGAAGCCAAAGAAAAACGATGGGAAGAATACAAATTAGAAGACGCAGAAATAGTGATTACCGCTTTTGGTACCGTTGGTAGGATTGCTAAGAGTGTAGTTGAACAGGCAAGAAGAGAAGGTATAAAAGCTGGCTTACTCAGACCAATTACGCTGTGGCCATTCCCATACGAGAGACTCGAAGAAATTGCAAAAGGCAAGAAGTTAATATTCGATGTTGAAATGAACATGGGACAGATGCTCGAAGATGTGAGACTTGCTGTGAAAGATCACGCACCGATTGAATACTACGGAAGACTTGGTGGAGTAGTTCCTACTCCAGATGAGATACTCCAAGCCCTCAAATCTAAGCTCGGGAGGTAATGAATATGGCATTTGAAGTGATATTGAAAAGACCAGAAAGCTTAACTCAAAGAGAATTCACATACTGTCCGGGATGTACACACGGAATTATACACAGACTCATTGCAGAAGTAATTGATGAATTAGGTATAAGAGAAAAGACTCTGGCAGTTGCACCAATCGGATGTTCAGTTTTTGCATACCAATTTTTCAACACTGATGCAACAGTTGCGGCACACGGTAGGGCCCCTGCTGTTGCAACTGGTATGAAAAGAGCAAGACCAGACCTCTACGTCTTTACGTACCAAGGAGATGGTGACTTGGCAGCAATCGGTACAGCTGAGATAGTTCACGCAGCTAATAGAGGTGAGAAGATTACAACGATATTCGTGAATAATGCTATCTACGGAATGACTGGTGGTCAGATGGCACCAACTACGTTACTTGGCATGAAAACAACAACAACTCCATATGGAAGAAGTGCCACAAACGATGGTTACCCACTTCACGTTTCTGAAGTAATTAAGGAAGCAAGAGGGGTAGCTTTCTTAGCTCGAACAAAGGTAAATACACCTCAAGATGTTCAAAAAACGAAGAAAGCCATAAAGAAAGCGTTCTTAGCACAAGTCAAAGGTCTTGGGTTTGGCATGGTTGAAGTTCTTTCAACATGTCCGACAAACTGGGGAATCGACCCTGTATCTTCACTCAAGTGGCTTGAAGAACACATGGTACCTGAATATCCTCTTGGAGTATTCGTTGACAAGGTAGGGGATGAAAAATGACAACAAGGATGATATTTGCCGGTTTTGGTGGACAAGGTGTCATGTTGATGGGTCAGATAATCTCGTTGGCTGGTATGATTCAAGGCAAGAACGTTACTTGGATGCCATCTTACGGTCCTGAGATGCGCGGTGGAACCGCTAATTGTACAGTGGTGATAAGCGATGAGCCAGTTGCATCGCCGGTGACTGACAAAGCCGAAGTTATTGTTGCAATGAACATACCTTCCTTGCTTAAATTTGAATCGCACGTTGAGAAAGATGGTTTCTTATTCTTAAACGAATCCGTTATAGACAGAGAAGCACATAGAAATGACATCAGCATTGTAAAAGTTCCATGTAACGAAATTGCCGATGAGCTCGGAAACTTAAAAGTCGCAAACATGGTTATGCTTGGTGCTGTTGTAGGTGCGACAAATGTCGTTGATGCTGAAAGTATTTTTAAGGCTCTCGAAAAGAAGTTAAGCGGAGGAAAAGCTTCACTCATAGAAGTAAACAAACAGGCAATTCTAAAAGGAATGGAAATTGCTAAGAATTCTTTTAAATGATTACTTGCTTATCGTTTCAACTAAGGCGGATGAGATAGATACGGGCATTATGCCGGGGAATATTCCCCGGTATTTTTTTTGTTTATACAATTTGTGCTATAATCTAGATGTCACATTGAACGAAAATATTTTGTACACAGTCTAATAAGTACAGGAGGTGTTCAAATATGGGAAAAGTGAAAGTATTCGTACTGATTTCTATTTTATTTGTAGCTGTTTACGGCTTTTCGGATTTTTACTTGAACGTTGGGACTCTTCAAATAGGTAATGAGAATTACATGGTTTACGAGTTTGGTCCAGAGTTTACCGTTGGACCTTTAACGCTCGGAATTACCTTGACTACTTATGCTACTGATTTGACAACTGGTAACTTCTATTTTGGTTATCCCGGAGCTCAACAACCAAGTACTAACATCGTCGATGGTATTAACATTACAGCCTTAGGTCTTGATCTTGGGAGTTTTTGGTTCAGATACGGAAGGATGAGACCAATTACTTATGGCATGGGATTTGTTTTCAATGGATACGTTGTACCTGATATAAGGGTTCTAGATTTAGGAGTTCGATTTGGTGAGACAAACTTGTCGGTTCACATTCCGTATCAAATCGCCCAGCTTTCGAATTTTACAACTCTTCAATCAGATTCACTCTACACTGGGATGCTAAGTTCAAAACTTTTGATGTTTGATTTGTCAGTATTTGGAGGAGTAGAGATTGGGTCTGAATCACCAAGTGCAACACCTTTGCAATACGCTGCAGGTGTGTCGTTAACTAAGGAGATATTTGGTATATCATTAGGAGCAGAAGCAGATATCCAATATTGGAAAGATGGTACAATTGGTTATGGTGCATTCGCAGGCGCTTATGGAAATTTCGGAGTTCTCCAATTAGTAGCAGGACCATATATGACAACTGATGGTTTCTCTCCGTGGCTTATCGGAAGGAATTATAGAACACTTAGATTGAGTAACGATTTTGGACCTGAAACGTACAAGGCTGAGCTGGGTTACATAGTAAGCCTTGGATTCACTCTCAGTCCTTATGGAAAGGCTTCAGCATCATTAAAAGGGAATTTCGAAGGAAAAATGACACTTTCAGGAGAAGGTGTAGTCAATATTCCAGCAATTGGCGGTACCAATGGACTCGTACTGTACGGATATCTGTACGATGAGACACCATTCGAAGATGGACAGTTCTTTGATCCAAATACGCAGGCAAGATTAACAATAGCTTATCCTGTGTTTGGAAGTTTCTACGCCGGAGTTAAATATATTTGGGAAAATCAGGAGTGGAAACAAACAGCTTTCGTTGGCGGAAGTGCAAATTTCTAATAAGTTAATTCTCAAATCTAAAGACAGCACGTCTGTGCTCAGGATACTTGAAAACTTTTAACTACTGTGATATAATAAATAATGAAGTCATAGAGCGGGTGTAGCTCAGTTGGTAGAGCATCAGCTTCCCAAGCTGAGGGCCGCGGGTTCGAATCCCGTCGCCCGCTCCAGATGAATTACGATGAGTTACATAGAAAAATCTGCATATGGCAAATAGATACTAAGAAAATGGACCCTTGCCGGGGTCTATTTTATTATAGAAAAACAAAAACGAAAAAGCCGTGGGGCGGAATGGAGGTTGAAAAGATGGCAAGTTCTAAGAAACAGGTCAGCAGGATAAAAGAAGTGAATTTTAAAGAAGCTCTGACATTTGACGATGTCTTGTTAATCCCTCAGTACAGTGAAGTGCTCCCGTCAGATACCGATGTATCAACGCGCTTAACAAAAAGAATACGTTTAAACATCCCTTTGTTAAGTGCTGCTATGGATACCGTAACAGAGAGTGAGTTGGCAAAGGCTCTTGCTCGAGAAGGCGGAATAGGAATTATTCACAAAAATCTTTCTATTAAAGAACAAGCACACCAAGTCGAAATTGTAAAGAGAACAGAAAATGGTGTAATCGAGAATCCAGTAGTCATTCACCCAAACGATACGGTCTTTAATGCGCTTAAACTTATGGCAGAGTATAAGATAGGTGGATTCCCAGTTGTTGATGACAGTGGATATCTTGTCGGGTTGTTGACCAATAGAGATGTTAGATTCGAGACAGATGTGAAGAAAAAGGTAAAAGAACTTATGACTCCCAGAAACAAGTTGGTTGTTGCAAAACCTGGAATTTCACTTGAAAAGGCGAAGGAAATCCTGCACCAAAATAGAATAGAGAAACTTCCAATAGTTGATGAAAATGATAAATTAATAGGTCTCATAACGATAAAGGACGTCCTCAGCGTTATAGAACATCCCAACGCAGCACGAGATCAAAAGGGTAGATTGCGCGTTGGAGCGGCTGTCGGAACGGGAAAAGATACGCTTGAACGCGTTGAGGCTTTGATTAAAGCAGGTGTTGATGTCATCGTTATAGACACTGCACATGGACACTCGAGAAAAGTTATAGAAACTGTGAAGTTGGTAAAAAAGACATATCCTGAGATAGAGTTAATAGCGGGAAACGTTGCAACCGCAGAAGCTACTGAAGCTCTGATAAAGGCCGGTGCTGATGCTATAAAGGTTGGGATTGGGCCTGGGTCTATCTGTACAACCAGAATTGTGGCTGGTATAGGTGTACCACAACTAAGTGCCGTCATGGAATGTGCAGAAATTGCTAAAAGATTTGATGTGCCGATAATAGCAGATGGTGGGATAAGATACTCAGGTGATATAGTCAAAGCACTTGCAGCAGGAGCTGAAACTGTCATGTTAGGGAGCATATTCGCTGGGACGGAAGAATCTCCTGGTGAAACCGTGTTGTATCAGGGAAGAAAATACAAAGTATATAGAGGTATGGGGTCAATCGGAGCGATGAAATCTGGAAGTGCCGATAGATACTTCCAATCCGAAAACCAAAAATTCGTTCCCGAAGGTGTTGAAGGCATGGTGCCTTACAAAGGTGCAGTCAAAGACGTAGTGTACCAACTCGTTGGTGGTATTAGGGCCGGAATGGGATACGTAGGAGCAAAAGATATCAAGGAATTGCAAAAGAAAGCGAAATTTGTAAAAATTACACCGGCATCTGTAAAAGAAAGCCACCCGCATGATATTGTTATCACGAAAGAACCACCAAACTATTGGAGTGGACAGTGATTTCTATTGAATCATATGAAATTGGAAAAGCACAGGGGAGATATACTCTCCCCTTTTTCAATTAATTCCAATCTCTTTTCCTCTTACCAGAAATGATGAACTTTAAACCAATTTCAATTAACCCTGCTGCGATGATAGCTACCACAAATTCCCAGAATCCCATTTTGATGTAATCTAGAGATTGTACGACAATTAGTCCACCGAGTATGGCAAGACCTACACCGTTTGGAAAACTTTTTATCATGCTGATAATACCGCCCGCCAGTGCAATGGCACCGAAAATAAGCCACACTGGGGAAGTAATTGAAAATACAACGCTAAGTAGTATAAAAACACCAGCCGTAACCAAAATAACGCCCCAGAACACATTCATCACACCCCTTACTCTATTTTTTGTATTGGATTTCCAGTCAGTTCTTCGTAATCGAATTCTCTTGCCTTGATGCTTCCAGAATTGCTTATATATTCTGTAAACAGTTTCTCCGTGTATATTGTACCACTATTTTCAACATCTTCAGCATGCATACTTTCAGATGATATCTTCCCAGAATTCGTGATATTTTCAATATTCAAGTTCCTGGCATCTATTTCTCCGCTATTCTCAATATTCTCACCAACAAACGTCTCTGTCTTGATTAAACCATTGTTTTGAAGTTCTTCAAAATTCAAAGTTTTGGCGACAATTGTGCCATTACTAACCACATTTTCTGCTGTAATTTCGTCAGAAGTAATCGAACCGCTACTTGAAACCATAAATTCTTCTGTGGAGATCTTCCGTGCAAAAAGTTTCCCAGTTACGATAAGTGTTTCGCACACTACATCATCTGCATGAAGAACCCCATTCACAACAATTCTGTCCTTCTTGTAACGTTCGGTCTTCATCTCTCCATCTATTATTGAATTTTCTCCAAATGTTATGTTCTTTGCAAATTTCTCAACGAATGGAACTTCAAAAGATACTATGTTACGTTTACCTCTTATTGTTGGCGTGCCCTCCTCACTCGAAAGTACGAGATTTACATCGCCATCCACTTCTCCACCGCTCCATTTAACCTTTGTCCTTACAGCGTTAATGTTTCCATGCACCTTGCCAGATATTTCTAATGTACTGTTGACAGTAGATACATTTCCAAATAGCTCTCCTCTTATAAATACTTTGCCATTTGTCACTGATAAATTCTTCCGAACAACCTCACCTTCCGAAATCACGATTGTACTGTCGATTACTTCCTCAACGTGTTTGACTTCGGATTCGAATATTGCATTAATCAATTTTTCCGCATCTTCTGGTGTTATGTCTCCGCTTTCAACTGCCTCTAAAACTTTTCGCAGCTCCATAGTTTTCACCTTCCCCTTCTTGAGTCATTAATCCTCTATCTTAATTCCCGAGAGTAATGGTCTTACAACAACGTTCTTTACTAAACCTATGATGCCACTGACAAAAAAGTTGTTAACTTCACTCACATTTCCTTCAACAACCGGCTTGACACCTTTATAATTGCAACCGACCATTTGGAGATTACCACCAATACGTCCACCATTCCACGTTACGTTAGTCCCTACTAATTCAACATTTTTTGTTACTTCACCTGAAAACACGACTTCTCCAAAAACAACTTGCAAAGAACCGACAAGTTTCCCGTTTATCACTGCTCGACCGTTTACAATCTCAATATTTCCTACGTATTCTTCACCTGTGTTTAAAACAAACTCTTTCCCTATAAAACTTTTCGATTTTTTTCTCCGATCAGATTCTTTAGATTGCTTAATTGCAAGGATAAGTTGCTCGGCGTCTTCAACTGTGATCTCCTTTCTTGCAAGCGCCTCAAGAATCGCCCTGATGTCATTCGGAAGTTCTCCCATCTTCCTCACCCCTTCTCTGCTTTTTTAGAAGAGATATAGCTTCCTCGACAGTTATCTTCTTTTCCTTTAGCAGTTTGAACACATCTCCGGATTCCGACTCTTCCGAATCCGATTCGATAGGAGTTAGACCCATCTTTTCGAGCACCTTATCAAGCCTGCCTCTCAACGCAAAGTAGCCAATACCGGTGAGCCTCTCCATCTCCTTTAAGTTTCCCTTTGTTCTTAAAAACATCATTATGAATTTCGTATCCTCTTCATCCAAATATGCGAAAGCTGGGGCATCAAAGTAACCACTAACCGTAACTCCATCGTCATCACATCTTAGCTGTATAACTTTCATTGGTTTCCCGCACACTGGACATCTGGGAAGCATATTCGCCATACAATCACCTCCAAAATAATTGTATCACTTATAAAATTTTTTGTCAAATAATACAAAAATATTGGAACAAACTTTGACAAGAGAGAAGAATCGCATAAATAAGCAGTATGAGAGATTTGAAAGTACTTGTATTTGGTTAGCTAAATGATAAAATATATTTGACTTTCTTAATTATCTATTTATATTCAGGAGGTAAAAGATGGTCACACTTTTATTAGCATTTATATATGTTTCATTCATCAGCTTGGGTTTACCTGATTCCATGTTTGGAGCCGCTTGGCCTGTTATTAGAAATGATATGATGTTGCCGGTTTCAACTGCTGGATTGATTTCGTTAATAAGCACTTTGACTATTGTCTTTTCAACCCTGTTAAATCCATTTATTGTCAGGCGCTTGGGGACTGGAAGACTAATTGTGATAAGCACGTTGTTTTCTTCTGTTGGGTTATTACTATTCTCTCAATCCAGAACACTCATACATCTTTGCATTGCAACAGCATTCACGGCTTTAGGTGGTGGTAGCATTGATGTTTCACTAAACAATTTTGTGGCTCTTCACTACAAGCCCAAGCATATGAACTGGCTACACTCTCTATGGGGTGTCGGAACAACATTGGGTGCTTCTATAATATCTGCTTTTGTTGGTTCTTACGGTGGGTGGAGAAATGGGTACACTGTCGTTTCGATGTTTCAGTTATTGTTATCTTTTATATTTATGCTGATGTTACCGGTTTGGAACGTTCATAAGAATAATAATGAGGGTCAGATCGAGCAAAAACGTATCGTACGTTCTCCTCTTTTGGTAAAAAACGCCATTCTCTCAGTAACAGCTTTTTTTGCATATTGTGCTATCGAAACAACAACAGATGTTTGGGCAAGTTCTTTCTTAGTGAATTTCAAAGGTCTTTCTCCTTCATTTGGAGCCAGAGGAACTGCGCTTTTCTTCTTTGGAATAACACTTGGAAGAATTCTATCTGGTTTCTTGAGCATGAAAATCAAAAGTATTCCAATGATAAGATTGTCTTTACTCATGATACTTATAGGGGTGATTATGCTTTTGTCAAAAATGCCCACGGTATTATATCTAATAAGCCTTGGAGTCATTGGTTTTGGTTGTGCACCAATATTTCCTACAATGATGCATGAAACTCCCAGAAGATTTGGCGTCGAAGTGTCAAATTTCATAGTTAGTTTGCAAATGGCAGGTGGGTATTTGGGAAGTGCGTTTGGACCATTTTTGTTTGGACTTCTAATTTCTAAGGCAGGGATACAGCTTTTGCCACTTTTTCTTTTAAGCTTGCTTTTAGCATTGGTCTTAATAACTGAGAGACTAAATTCGAAGTTAAGACTTCTTCACGAATAAGTTGAAGAGCGCTTTTTGAATGAGTTTAAACTTATTAAATCCTGTTTTGAATTTTTCAAATTCTATGATATAATTTTATCTGTCTTGTATATGTTTGAATTCATATTAACGTTCTTTCGTATCTAATATTCTTTACCATATTATCTATCGGGGGGATATTTGTGCCAAAGGAAAAGGCAAAGGAAAAGTTCAACCTTCAGGACAGATTTTTGAACATTGTTAGAACAAGGAAGATAGAAGTTAAAGTTTACTTAGTTAACGGATTTCAGGCTAAGGGTATTGTTAGATCATTCGATAATTTCACGGTTTTATTGGAGAGTGGTAAACAGCAAACTTTAATTTACAAACATGCCATTAGTACGATTTTGCCTTCTGAATACATAATGCTAATGAAGACCGAAGAAGAGGAACAGAAGGAAGAACAAGAGGCTCAGGAAAGCGAAGGCGAACAGATATAATTCATCTGAATTTTGCTTTGTAAGGTTCTTAAGGAGGTTGAAAAAACAATAAAAAGAGTAGTACTGGTTGCTGTATCACCACGCCTTGATGACAAAGCTTTTGACTCGTTAAACGAGCTTGAAAATCTATGCCAGACAATAGATTTTGAAGTTGTTGAAAAGATAGTCCAGAGAAGAGATAAACCTGATCCGGCAACATATTTAGGTTTTGGAAAGTTAGAGAAGTTAAAGGTGTTTTGTAAAGAAAACAATGTAGATGCTTTGGTTTTTAATGACGAAATCTCCCCTATTCAGCAACGCAACACTGAAGAATTCTTAGAGCTCGAGGTTCTTGATAGAACGCAAGTAATCTTAGAAATTTTCTCACAGCATGCAACTACGCATGAGGGTAAATTACAGGTAGAAATGGCAAAATTAACATATGAATTACCTCGACTTAGAGGAAAGGGGTTGTATTTGTCAAACCCTGGAGCCGGTATTGGTACAAGAGGACCAGGTGAAAAGCTCTTAGAACTTGATAAGAGGAAAATCAAAGAGCGCATTTCGTCACTGAAAAAGGAACTACTAAAAATAAAGAAAGAAAGGGAAAATATCAGAAAGACAAGGCTTGAAAGCGGGTATAGACTGGTTTCAATAGTAGGCTACACAAATGCCGGAAAGAGTACCTTGTTAAAGAAATTGTCTGATGAGAAGAGCATCCTTGTTTCAGAAAAACTATTTTCAACACTCAGTCCGAAAGTTAGAAGAGTGAAATTTCCAAACGGGCGTGCCTATCTTTTTAGCGACACAGTTGGTTTCATAGACAAGTTACCCCATACCCTAATCGAAGCTTTTCACTCAACCTTAGAGGAAGTCCTGTATGCAGATCTAATATTACTCTTAGTCGATGCTTCGGACGGCTATTTTAATGATAAGATAAAAGCTTCGTATAATGTGTTGAGTGAAATAGGCGTTACAGATAAAGAAATAATGCTTGTTTTCAACAAGATTGATATTGTTCCCGAAAGCAGGTTGGAAATAATTAGATATGAATATCCAAAAGCTATTTTCATTTCTGCAAAAAACGGTATCGGATTAGACGTACTTTATTCACGGATTTCGGGATATTTTCAGTTTGTCGATTCCCATATTCGACTAAGATTGAGACAGTCAGAATTCGGAAAGGTATTACGCTATGCAGAACTCATAAATTACGATACTCTGAACGCTAATGGCGAATTCATAGATGTTGATTTAAGCGGGCCGATTGAAGTTTTAGAAAAAATAAAAAGTTCTATAAGTGCAGAAAAGTAAATCACTTAGTCTTATTAAATTTTTACAAGGAGAGGTTGACTATGGAAATAAAGCTTGTTCAAAAGCTCATTATTCAATTTATTCTTATTTTATTCCTATCTATTTCGACATTTGCTTTGTACAGGGTACCTGTTGATAATTCATATGTTACAGCGACATTCTTAGAGTTCAGATCAACCGGAAAGATTCCGCATTTTCATTCGGGAGTTGATTTCAGCACATTTTTAAAAGAAGGAATTCCGATATTGGCTGCTGAGGAAGGTTTCTTGAGAAGACTCGAGATTGATGTGGACAATATCTATGGCAATACTGTGGTCCTTGAACATCCAGATGGGTACAGAACACTCTACGCACACCTTGCTAATTTCAACGAAGAATTTGAAAAAATAGCCAATATGTTGAGGGATGAATTCGGGGATAAACGAATCGTTGTTGAGTTCCTTTCGGAAGATTTCAAAGTTTCGAAAGGGGAAGTTATAGGCTTTTCTGGAAGGACAGGTGAGGCCGCACAAGCGCATTGTCATTTTGAAGTCAGAGATAAGGAAGAAAAGGTTATTTTTGATCCGTTGGAGTTTATTGATAAGTCGATGTTAAGACCAGTGCAAATGGGAATAATACTGAAAAGCTTAATTATTGATGGCCAGGAATTTAATTATACTGAAAATGGAACTTACACGTTCACGGGTCCATATCCAAAGATTGCTGTGGAAGCATACACAGAATTAGCAAAAAATTTACTTGGTGTTAAAGAGATAAAAGTGTACTTTTCAGAAAAATTGGTGTATCATATAATGCTTGACAGATTATCAATGGAATTGTGGGAAAAGCCGTACAGTTTGTATGATGAAAAAACTGTAATGAGTGCCCTTACATATCGTGGGTTTTACAAATTGTACTCTGACGAATCACTGCCATTTGTAAAAGTCAACGACATGAGTGGATATAACGCTTCTAACTATCAAGTGAAATTGGAAATAAGGGATGAATTTGGCAACTCAAAAGACTTCTACTTCAACTTAGTAAGAAGGTGATTCGATGTTTCTGTTTAAGAAACGAGAGAAGAGCGAAGCAGATCTTGAGAGGAACCCGTTCTATAAGGAAGGAAATGCTCTCGTTGTTTATCTGAAATGCAATCGATGCGGTGAGGTCTTCAGGAGCCATCTTAGAATTGGGTACGATTTTATAATCGATTACGATAATCGTGCAGTTCCGTTTGTTATAGAGAAAGTCTATGTAGGTTCGAAATGTCCGAATAAGATTGAATTAAAAGCAAAATTCACTGGTTCGTACAAACCAGTGAGTATCGAGATAGAAGGTGGAAAGTTTATCTCAAGAGAAACTTATGAAAAGGAGGCCGAGAGATGAGAAGATTGTTCACAAGCGAAAGCGTTACGGAAGGTCACCCAGACAAGATGGCAGATCAGATCAGCGATGCTATCTTGGATGCGATCATCGCAGAGGATCCAAAAGCTCGTGTTGCCGTTGAAACACTTCTTACAACAGGTGTTGCAGTAGTAGCGGGAGAGGTAACCACAAAGGCTTACGTTGACGTTCAAGATATTGTTAGGAAAACCGTTCTTGACATTGGTTACACAAGGGCAAAGTACGGTTTCGATGGTGAAACTTGTGCTGTGCTATCTTCCATCCACAGCCAGTCGCCAGATATAGCACTTGGAGTCGATCAGGCAGCAGAGTACAAGGAAGGTCAAGCAGCAGAGGACGAGCTTGAAAAAGTAGGTGCTGGAGACCAAGGAATGATGTTTGGATACGCAACGAATGAAACAGAAGAACTGATGCCACTTCCAATAATGCTTGCACATAAACTCGCTATGAAGCTTGCTGAGGTAAGGAAGAACGGAACGCTTTCGTTCTTGAGACCAGACGGCAAAACGCAAGTAACCATTGAATATGATGAAAATGATAAACCTGTTAGAGTTGACACAGTATTGATTTCAACTCAGCACGAACCAGATGTAACGATTCCTGAAATAAAGGAAGCGCTTGTCAAATACGTTATTGATCCAATCATTCCCGCAGATTTAAGAGATGACAAGATGAGAATCTTTGTTAACCCAACTGGTAGGTTCGTTCTTGGTGGACCATCGGCAGATACAGGACTAACCGGTAGAAAGATAATTGTTGACACTTACGGCGGTGCGATTCCTCACGGAGGTGGAGCATTCAGCGGTAAGGACCCAACCAAGGTTGACAGATCTGCCCATTACTTTGCAAGATACGTTGCAAAAAACGTTGTTGCAGCTGGTTTAGCTGACAGGTTCATGATACAAGTTGCATACGCAATAGGTGTTGCAAGACCAGTATCTATAATGATCAACACTTTCGGTACAGCAAAAGTCGATGAGGAAAAGCTCCTCAAGGTAGTTACAGAGCTATTTGACTTCAGACCTGGTGCAATAATTAAGAAACTTAACCTTCTCAGACCTATATACAGAAAGACAGCTGCTTACGGACATTTTGGAAGAAACGATCCAGAGTTCACGTGGGAAAAGACAGACATGGTTAAAGAATTAAGAGGTGCATTCAACATTTAACGTTCATCGTTAACCAAGAGAATTAGAGGTTTACAGTCTCGGGATTTTTTGTCAGATTCTGGAAAAGTACTAAAAGTACCATCTACGGATGGTGAATCGATGAAGAAAGTCAGAAAACTGAAAAACAGGAGGTAGGTTTTGGTATGCCAAACATCAAGTCTGCAGAGAAGAGAGTCAGAGTTTCTGAAAAAAGAAGAGTTCTTAACAAAGCTTACAAAACAGCTATGAAGAACCGCATTAAGGAAGTTTTGAAAGCTATAGCAGAGCAGAAACCAGTTGAAGAAGTTCAAAAACTCTTCATCAAGGCACAGAGTACGATTGATAAAGCAGCAAGAAGAGGCGCAATACACAAAAACCAAGCGAGCAGGAGGAAGTCAAGATTGGCAGCTAAGGTTAAGGCTTACGTAGCTGCTAAAGAGCAAGGGGTGTAAAGATGCCATTCTACTACGTCATGGAGCTTGATGTAAGTGAGCAAAGGGCGAGTTACACATTGAAAAATGAAGAATTAATGAAACTCGTTTCCGAAAAAGGATGCGAACTTAAATATGATAACGGAGCGCTTGTATTGAAGTTTCCAGAAAACGAAGATTTGGACGAGGAAGTAATGGTTGCTGTTTTAGAAGTGCTCAGAAATCCTGTCAATGCCAAGGAATATATATTTGAAAATGGCGATAAGATTGAAATTTTTTCTGGTCGCTTGGACCCACTTCATCCACTTGGACAGACAAAGGAAGAGATAAAAGAAAGAACTATAGAAAGCCTTGAAGAAGAGGAAGAAGAAATCAAACCACCATATGAAGAGTTGTTGGACGATATCGAAGAAGAAGTTGAAGAAGAATAATAATGACGTATTAACAAATAATAACCCCCGACAAAAAATGTCGGGGGTTTGTATTTTTTTTGATTTGATTGTCAGATATTAAATCTCTTCACAAAATCGTTAAGTTGACTCACTGCGCTTGAGAGTTCATCTGAATAATTCTTAACCTCGTTCACCTGCTCTGCTTGGTTCGCAATCTGTGCTGCCATCTCTTCAACATCATGCTCAACTTCCTGTATGTTCTTTGTTATCTTATCCATTGCTGCACTTACTTCTTCCGTTGCCCCACTCTGTTCTTCTGCTGTTGCTGCAAGGTCTGTTGTCATCTTTGATACTTCGTCTATCTTCGAAATCAATAACTTCAAGCTTTCTCCTGCTTCTTTTACCGTCGTAACGTACCCATCAACTTTTTGACTCACACCAGTTGTGACCTTTTCTACTTTCCTTGCCTGCTCTCCTATCTTGCCGAGTATCTCTGCTATCTTCTTAGTTGCTTGTCTGCTCTCTTCTGCAAGCTTTCTGATTTCATCTGCAACCACGGCAAAACCTCTACCAGCTTCTCCTGCCCTCGCTGCTTCTATAGCTGCGTTCAGTGCAAGCAAGTTCGTCTGTTCGGCTATACTCGAAATCGTATCCACTATCTCTCCTATCTGGTTCGAGAACTTCGTCAGCTCTACTATCGCTGTCAACGATTCTCCCATTCCATTCCTTATCTCGCTTACAGATACCTCTACTTCAACCATTCTTTCTGACACCGTACTCACATTCTCTTTCATCACTTCTGCGCTGTGAGAAAGCTTTTCCGAGTACTTTGCGATATTCTGTGCACCTGCCGCTATCTCTTCCATTCCGCTGTTTGCTTCCTGTGTTGCTGCCGCTATATCTTGTACTTCTAATGTTGTCTTTTGAACTGTTTCTTTCGAAGTCATCGCTGCTTGTGCTGAGTTGCTCGCAAGGTCGTCCAACATGAATGAAACTGAAGAAACTTGTGCACTCAATTTCATAACTTCGCCTACTGTTTGTTTGAAACTTTCTATAAGCAATTTAAACGCATGACCTAATTTGGCGATTTCATCTTTACCAAGCTTGGCCTCGTCAACAGTTGCTGTTAGGTCATTTTCAGCAACTTTTTGAGCGATTTCAACGACGTGATTTATACGTTTAGTTATTGTGTCTGTAAGGAATATAGCAATTAAAGCTGCGCCAAGTGCGATTATTATACCAGCGAAAACACCAGACATAATTATTTCATAAGCTGCCTCTGTAATTTCCGAAAATGGAATTATACCTATAGCGGTTAAATTGTAATTTCCAATTCTTTCAAATGCTGCGAATTTTTTCCCATTAAATGTGTACACTATTGTACCTTTTGTTTTGGATGTGATTTCTTGAGCAAGTATCTTTGTTCCTTCTTCTTCTGATAAATCGAGCTTTCCAACAAATTCAGCTTTTGGGTGTGCCACTGTTAAAGTACCATAAACTAGAGTAACGTATCCTGTTTTACCAATTTTTATTTTACTTACCATTTTTTGCAATTCGTCAATTGGATAAAATCCAACGAGCGCCCCGATAACATTTTCACCGAAATCATAAACAGCAGCAGCAACCATAATATAATTTTTTCCATTGTACTCGTATGGCATATAAATTTCTGTCTTTTTCTTTCCTGATAATACTTTTTCAATTATTTCCGATGGTAGTTTCACATTTGCCAAACCATCCTTTGATACAACTCTCATATCTGGAAGAACTACAAAGACATCGTGGTAACCTTTCTGGTTTAGTGCACTGTAAGCATTCCGTACTCCCCAACCAAGCTGACTGAGCCCAAGTTCATCACTCACGTTTGTCATGTAAGGTGATATTGCACCACTAAACGAGTAATCTGCGAGTGGTTTGATTATATCGTTTAAATAATGTACCTCTATATCTTTTTTCACAGATGATAGAACCAAAGACTGAATTTGTCCAGCTGCATCTCTAACAACAGAGGTTGAGACTAAAACAGAAACAAGCACACTTACAAAAGATGATAAGATACCTACAAGTACCAAAGATAATATAAGCTTTGTCCGTAAACTCATGAAAGCACCTCCCTAACTATTGTATTTTTTACACGCTCAAAATCATCACCAAAAAATCTGTCATTACCTGGTTTTACATCAATTATACCATAAAATTTTTCGATTTGTTCAGAACTTTTCAAAGGACGTCTGTAGTATAATGCGGTGCTTCCAAGCATAGCTTCTATTGATATTAAGCTTACTAAATTTTCGTATACTCTCCTCAATTTTCTTACAGCGTTTGCCCCCATACTCACATGATCTTCTTGATAAGCGGAAGTGGGTATTGTGTCGGCGCTTGCCGGATGAGAAAGTACTTTGTTTTCATTACATAAAGCTGCGGCGGTATATTGCCATATCATGTAACCACTATTTAAGCCTTCTTCACCACCTGCTAAGAATGGTGGTAAACCTTCGTTGACCTTTGGATTAACAATCCTATCTATTCTCCGTTCAATCATGTTTCCCATGGAAGTAAGTGCAACTGCAAGGTAATCTGCGCATAGTGCAAGAGGCTCACCATGGAAATTCCCACCACTGATAATCTCATCGCCAAATACCAATGGATTATCTGTTGCTGAGTTTATCTCTCTTTCAACAATCTCCTTAACCCAATTTATTGTATCGTAAACCGCACCGTATACTTGTGGAATTGTTCTGAGAGTGTATGCATCCTGCACCTTAGAGCAATTTTTGTGAGCTTCTCGAATTTCACTTCCTTCCAAGAAATCTCTAAGCATTTGGGCAATCTTTATCTGTCCTGGGTGTGGTCTTGCAAGTTGGATTCTCTCATCGAAAGCAGCAGGCGTACCGTAAAGAACATCAACACTCGATGCAGCAATGAGCGTTGCGATTCTCATAAACTTTTCAAGGTCTCTAATTATTAAGGCAAGATGTCCAGCCATGAATTGAGTTCCGTTTATAAGGCTCAGTCCTTCCTTTTCCTCAAGCTCAATTGGTGCAAAATCGAATTCCTTTATACTTCGTATTCCTTCCTTTGTTACTACCTTTCCCTCTCCTATTAATACCATCGCTATATGTGACAGCGGAGCTAAGTCTCCGCTCGCACCTACAGAACCCATTTCTGGCACGGCGGGTGCTATTCCTTTGTTCAAAAGTTCGATTAGCTTATCCACAACTAAGGGTCTAATACCACTGTAACCTTTTGCTAAAGCGTTAGCTCTTATGAGCATCATAGCCCTCACTATATCCTCAGGAAGGTAATTACCTATTCCCGCAGAATGAGAGAGTATTATATTTTTCTGTAAATCTTTTAATTTTTCTCTGGTGATTCGTACATTTGCCAATGCACCGAAACCAGTATTAACACCATAAACCGGTTTGTTCTCATTAATAACATTATCAATAGCTCTCCTACTTTTCTCCATTTTTTCATATGCAACTGGCGAAATGGATACTTTGGCATACCTGCGACTGACAAGATGCACGTCTTCAATTGTCAAATGTTCACCATCTATTACAACAATTCGCTTGTTCATATTTCGCTGCCCCTTATCTTTGTCAAGTGTTTTCCTTCAACAAACCTTGCCATTATGTAAAGCAAATCAGAAAGTCTGTTCAGGTATTTTATCAGTTCTACACGCACGGGTTCCTCGTTAGAAAGCCTTACGACAAGCCTTTCCGCACGCCTAGCAACAGTACGACAAACGTCAAGATAGGCACTCGGTATTGTCTCTCCAGGTATGACAAATGAATCCAACTTTACGTGTTCTTCATAAGAGTGAACGTGTTTTGTTAGTACTTCTATATCTTCCTCTGAGATCAATCTTATGTATTGCTCACCCTTTGCCAATTCGGCAGCTACTCTAAAAAGGTTTTTTTGTATTTCTTCAACAATTTCTCTTTCATAATCGGGTAGAAAATGCTTAGAAAGTCCTAAAAAGGAATTGAGTTCGTCAACGGTTCCATATGTCTCTACTCTTAAATTTGCCTTTGATATACGTTCACCATTTGCAAGGCTCGTTTCCCCTGCATCACCTGTTTTTGTTGTAATTGACATAAATTTCACCTCCGATTGAATTATCCATTCTCAATGAAATTTTATCTTACAATTATATTCTTCTCAACGTTCGAAAATAATAAAAAACACAATGTTTAGGTCCTTAACTAACACCATCAATCTATTATTAGTGAATACATAACAGCATTTTCGTAAGAACCATTAACGTTAAGGTATGACTTCTTTATTCCTTCCTGTTCAAATCCAAACTTATCAAATATCCTCCTCATAGGTATGTTTTTCTCTAAAGTCTCTGCTTCTATTCTTTTTGCACCTTTGCTTATCGCCCATGCAATAGCTAGCTCGGTTAGCTTTGTGCCAATTCCTTGTCCTCGGTAATTATTCAATATCTCTAAGCCAAATTCTGCAATGTGCGATGTTTTCTTCTTAGTATCCAGAAACCACACCCAAAGTTGTCCAACAATAATGTTAGAGTTTTTCACATCTTCGACTACTACAAAGAGTTTTCTCTCAGCTTGAAGCCATGAGTTGATCCAGCTTCTCATTCCATCTATCGTTATTTCTTCTGGAGATGAAAGTATAGTATCACTTTCAAGCGCCACATTCTTTCGCATTTCATATGCTTTTTCAATGTCATCTGATGTTACCTGTCTGATCAAGAAATCTCCAAAGTAGGTAGGCAATTCTATCTTGTTTGTGCTATTAGAAGTGTAAGGCATATTCCTCCCTCCTCCACTTTCTTCAAATAATTACAAAGAACCCCAACGTTGTGAACGTTGGGGTTTGAATATTAAAACCTCAATCTGCACTTCCTTCGTTAGGCTTAATCATCAGTACTTCTAAATCAACAATGTTTCTAACACTTTCAAGAAGTCTCAAAGCATCAATCACAGTATCGGCTGGAGCTATGACTTTCAAGAAGTCACCTTCAAAACTTCTAATGTTCATTGTATTGTCCTCGGCTTCAAGAAGATAGTTTAGAATGTGAACATCCTCTTTTTTGATCTTCACTAAGATGTCGTATTCCAAGACATCCTTGGCTCTGAGTTGAGTGCTCATTTTTCGCCCCTCCACAATATAATATTATTACGATCTATTTTTCCTCTTTCTCTTCCTTATTTTGAACATTAAGTGGACAAGGTGCAAGCATTTTACGTGGCTGTTTCAAGAAACTCTTGAATTTTTCAACAACTTCTTTTCCTTCATCTTCAACTAAGAACCTTGCAAAATCAGAAAATCTTGAAACAGTTCCCGGATCTAAATTAAAGTAAATATTCCAAGCGGCTTCGTCAGACTGCGTTTGGTCAAGCTGTAAAATTTCACAGAAGAACATCTTCACAGCATTGAAGTGTGCGTTTTCCGAGATTGCAATTCTTTTGCCTTCCGGAGTCAACGAAATACCGCCTCGCGTTTCGTAGTAAACTAATCCAAGGTCCGATAGTCTTTCCAAGAATTGTTTGGCGGATGGCATTTTAACTTTCAGAAATGTTGAGACTTTTTTGAGCCTTGTCCAGCCCATCTGATTAAGTGTTAAATATACAGCCAAAAGGTACTTACGTTCTGTTGCTCCAAGTTTCTCCATGCTTTTCACCTCTTATATGAGAACTTTTGATTAATATCTAAACGCGCTTCTTCCTATGAACTCTCTTATAATAGATGTTCTTGGTATGTCTTCTATATTTGTAATTGGTAAGAAATAGTCCAATATCTTGAGCAGTCTGTTAGCCTCTGTTGATTCTGGGGCGTCATCAGGCACAACAGCAAGCAGTGGCTCGGCAAATATCTTCAAAACTGCAAGTTCATACACAAGAGCACTGTTGAACATAGCATCAGCATTCTCTTGATACGGGAATATGTTTCTCTCTTCACCCCTTCGGACACTATCCCACATCCTGAGAGTGGCAAGTGCATCGTGCCCTCGGAATTTACTGTCCCTTACCATTCTTCTTATTAACCTTACGTCAGTTGTGTGTAGTCTGTTTACGTTATCTAAATTGAGTTGGGCGAGTGCACTGGCGTATATCTTAAATTTCAATTCCTCTGGCACAAGCTCGGTGAGTTTTGGATTAAGTCCGTGAATACCTTCCACTATTATGATTTGATCTTTTTCAATCTTCATCTTTGTACCTGATGATTCCCTTTTGCCAAGCACAAAATTGAATTTCGGAATTTCAACTTCTTTTCCGTTGAACAAGTCAACCAGATTCTTGTTGAAAAGTTCAACATCAAGAGCTTCGAGAGCTTCAAAATCGTAATTTCCGTTTTCGTCCCTTGGAGTTCGTTCCCTATCGACGAAGTAATCATCCAACGATATCGTAACTGGCTTAAAACCGCTTGCCTTGAGTTGTACCATGAGTCTCTTTGAAAAAGTCGTTTTACCACTGGATGATGGACCGGCGATCAGTACTAATCTAACGCTCTCACGTTTTTTGATCTCTTCAGAAATCATTGCTATTCGTTTTTCGTGCAACGCTTCCGCCAATATTATCAAGTCAGTCACTGCGCGTTCGCCTTTTGCAATAACTTCGTTAAGGTCCCCAACACTGTTGATTTCCATTATCTCGAGCCATCTTGAGTACTCTAAGAACACGTTAGAAAGTTTCGGAAGCGGCTTGAATTCTGGAACAATTACTTTTTCGTTTTCCACTCTTGGCAAGAGCAGAACAAAACCTTGATCGTACTTTACTATTTCAAACCATTTCAAATATCCAGTGGACGGTGGCATGTATCCGTAAAAATAATCAAAGTGGCCATCTGCTTCGTAAACCTTAACAGTTTTTTTCTTTCTGTACTTTAATAGCTTAACTTTGTCTTCCATTCCTGCGGCATCAAAAAGTGTCATAGCCTGACTCTTTTGTAGTTCGTTTTTCTTGAATCTGTAATCTCCTTTAACCCATTGGTACATTTCGTCTCTAATGGCCTTGATGTCATCTTCAGATAGGTTAACTGGCGTATTATTGTCACGTATTTCGCAATATATACCGTGACCAATAGTGTGGAGAACTTTCAGTGTATAATCTCTAAATACTTTTCTTACGGATGCGTGAAGTATGAATAGTAACCCCCTCTGATAGATCCTCATTCCATCCTGACTATCTAAGGTTATGAAAGTCACTTCTCCGGATCTGTTTATGGGTCTAAATAATTCAACTATCGTGTTGTTGATCCTTGCACCTAAAATTATCTTATTATGTTCCTTTCCATATTCGTCTGCTATCTCCTCCAAAGTTCCTCCTTGAGGTATCTCATAAACTTTTCCATCAATGTACAGTTTTATCTTCTCTACCATTTTCACAACAACGCCCTCCCTATCTGCTCAATTTCACAGTCTTACTTTTTCCAAGATAATTCATAACTGTTCGGGTCATGATACATAAAATGAAGATGAACGTTTAATTTTGAAATCTGTCTCAACTCTTCCTTGTTTATAAGTTCCTTAAAGTATGGATGCAGTTTTATAATTGCTTGCGAGACATCCGCGGGTTTGTGCGTCAGCTCGTACATAAGTTTTTCTATAACGAATTGCGGGTTAATCACCCGTCCACTTCCGCTACAAACAGGACAAGATACTGTAAATCTTTCGTCTAAAGACTTTGTCGTTCTCTTTCTTGTCATCTCCAGTAAACCAAGTTGCGTAAATCCATAAATTTCTACCCTGTTTCTGTCTTTCATAACTTCTGCCTTCATTGCTTGCAATATTTTGTTCTTACTGGCTTCAGTTTTCATGTCTATAAAATCAACTATTATCATTCCTCCAAGATTTCTCAATCTAAGGATCCGAGCTATTTCTTTTACGGCCTCCAAATTTGTTATTTCTGACAGTTGTTCATGGTCATCAGTACTTGTGTAATGTCCAGAGTTCACATCAATAACGACCATCGCTTCAGTTTTGTCAACAACAATTTCACCACCTGATGGAAGAGGTATCGACCTGTTAAGAACTCTCTTCAGTTCTTTGTTAACTCCATATTCTTCAAACACATCAGTTTCTACTACTTTTACTCGAATGTTCTTTGAATAGCTTCTGACAAGCTCTCTTAACTCTGCGCTGTTAGCGATAACTTCTTCAACCCCAGCCTTTAGAAACTCTCTAAACACGAAAGAGTCCGTATCTAAGTCCTTGTACAACAATTTTACCTTTTTAGAGCGTTTAAAATCATCAACGATTTTAAGCCATGTAGAATAGAGAATCTCAACCTCGCCCCAAATATATTCTTCTGAAACTTCGCTTGATGCAGTCCTCAGGATCACTCCACATTCGAATTTATCTCTTATCTCATGTCCGAGCTTTTTAAGTCTTACTCTGTCTTCCTCTTGGTGTATTTTTCTCGAAATACCTACACTGTGAGAAAACGGCATCAATACGACATACCGTCCAGGTAATCCTATGTTAGTTGTTACCTGTGGTCCCTTTTTTGTACCACTCTCTTTCTTTACTTGAACCAAAACTTTTTGACCTTCTTGCAATTTCTTTAAACCAAAAAAGTTTAGATACTCATCCCTTATATCCTTTATTCTCAAGAAACCGTTTTCATCGTTGGTCAATTTTACAAAAGCAGCTTCAAGCGCAGGTACAAATTTTTCGATTTTCCCAACAAATATATTCCCAGCCACGCTTTCATCTTCGTCTGGGAAGTATATTTCGGTTAGCCTTCCGTTTTCCAAAAGCGCTGCTTGCAGCGTATCATTTTTCTTGTTAAGTAATAAAAGCACAACTTACACCTCTATTCACGCCTTAAAACTTATTTAAGTACTCGTCTTGCTCGTGTGTTAAGGTGTCGATTCCAATACCCATGGACTCGAGTTTTAGCTGAGCTACCTTTTTGTCAAGTTCTTCAGGATATTCGTAGACTCTGTTTTCTAATCTCTCGAAATTCCTTGAAAGATATATCAACGAAAGCGCCTGCAGGGCAAACGAAATATCCATAATCTCCACAGGATGCCCGTCTGCAGCTGCTAAATTTACCAACCTACCTTGTCCAATAACAAAGATATCTTTTCCATCTATTTTATAGCATGTCACATTCTTCCTTATTTCATACTTTTCTTCAGCAATCCTTTCGATGATTTCCATTGGAATCTCGACGTTGAAATGTCCCGCATTGGCAAGAACAACTCCGTCTTTAAGATTTCTTATAACATCAGCATTTAGAATGTTGCATACACCGGTAGCGGTTATAATAAAGTCAGCTTTTGGTGCGAGGTTTTCTATCCTTCCAACTTCAAACCCGTCCATGATAGCTTCCACAGCTTTAATTGGATCAACCTCACTAACCATCACTTTTGCACCGAGTCCATGTGCGCGCATCGCAATGCCACGCCCACACCAGCCGTAACCAGCTACAAGTACGTTTTTACCGGCGATTAGCAAGTTTGTGTTTCTCATTATAGAATCTAACGTTGATTGACCAGTCCCATACCTATTATCGAACATGAATTTCATCTTTGCATTGTTTACTGCGATAACAGGGATTCTTAATTTACCATTTTTCTCGAGGTTTTTCAACCTTCTCACACCTGTTGTCGTTTCCTCTGATACTCCTTTCAATCTTTCAAGTACCTCAGTTCTTTCTGTGTGAGCTAAAACTGTCAGGTCTGCACCGTCATCAAGTATTAGGTCCGGCTTGTAATCGAGTATTTTGTGCAAAAAAGAGAAATATTCCTTCTCGCTTTCTGTTCTTTTTGCGTGAACTGATATTCCAAAGTCTTTGAGAGCCTCTGCCACATCGTCTTGAGTGGAAAGTGGATTACATCCGGTGACTATAACATCAGCACCGAGCTTTTTCAAAGTTATTGCCAGATATGCAGTTTTTGCTTCTAAGTGAATAGACATTCCTATTTTCAAACCCGTCAATGTATTTCCCATGCTCTGGATATGATTGAGCAATTTCATATGCTTAGAAACCCATTCAATTTTCTGATGACCTGAATGTTTTAAATCACTCACGTTTATCCCTCCACACTGTTTATAGATTTACTTGCCAACAGCGACTGCTATCTTCTTTTCGAGCTTTGCGTTTTCAGCTTTGAAAGTAATTATCAGATTATAAACACCCGGTTTTGTAAAAGAAAGTCTTTCCAACTTTCCAATTAAAGTCTTCCCAAAAGGAAAAGCGTACAAACGCCGATTTCTAAGCTCAAAATTGTAACCAATCTCGGGGATACTGAACTGTACACTATCATATTTGATAAAGCGTTCTCTGTTTATTTTGTTTATCAGAAAGACTTGAATATCAGCAGATTTATTGATTACTACAGATTCTAAGGTTTCTATGCTGAAGTCCAAATCCTTTGGATTTCTTTCATAATCCTTAACTGTTGGGACAAGTATCTTTACCTCCTTTATACTACCGTCATCAAAATAAACTTGGGCAGACAACTCTGCATTTCCCAAGTCCAGTACTTTAAATCTTCTCTCGAATTGAAACGTTGCGAACTGGCCAGGATGTATTCTTACCATCTCGCTCAGGTTCTGCGTCATTTTGTCATCTTTATAAGTCCAAACGATTCTTTCCAATTTCAATTCCTGGGTTTTAGCTGTTCTGTTTACAATTATCAGTGAAGGTTGAATTTCTTCTCCAACAAGATAGAACTGCTGAGTTAAAATTCCGTAGAAAATTTCTTCGGTGTAGTTGAAAGAGCGCTTTATTTCAACTGGCTTACCGTTTATCTTGCATCTTGCGTATACATAGTATGTTCCATTCTCCAAGTTTGATACGGAAACTTGGTCTTCGAGGTTGAAAAGTAAACGCTTGCCAAGTGCAGGTGCTACTCCTTCCACTGCGCTCTGGTAATTAAAATCATAGATTGTTCTCTTATCATTTGAAAGTTGGAAATAAAATTCGCTAACTACAAAATTTTTGTCTGTTCTCTTAGTATTGACAACGTATACTCTTGCACCCACTTTCTCGGGTGCGCTGTATTCCAGTTTGTTTAATTCAATCGTCAACTGTAAAGAATCAGCTATGTTCGAATAAAGTCTTGGGGAAATGTTGCGTACAAAAAACAGGAAAACGAATACCATAAGTACTATAAATATATTGAGGAAGAGAAACTTGAAACTTCTCTTCCTCATATTTCCGTATGTCTGGCTTATCTCTTTTTCTTTTTCCTCTCTATACTTTCTTGGATCGAAAGTCAATGCTTATTCCTCCTCACCAATCATGGAGAGCACTTCTTGAATAGTTGTTTCACCGCTGAGAACCTTGTATAGACCATCTTGGAACATGCTAAGCATGCCGCCTCGTCTAGCAGCAGCGTCCAGTTCCATAGTAGATGCTTCTTTCTGAATGAATCTTCGGATTTCGTCGTTCACTATAAGAACTTCTGCGACAGCTGTACGTCCCTTGTATCCAGTGTTATTACATGATTGGCAGCCTTCACCTACAAATTGAATTGGTGGGAGATCAGGGAATAGCTTTGCAGCGATTTCTCTATATTTTTCAGGCAGTTCTCTCTGAACTTTACACTTACTGCACACTCTTCGAACCAATCTCTGACCCATGACTCCAATCAACGACGCTGAAATCAACGACGGTTCGATACCCATATTCACCAACCTATCAATGGCACCAGCAGCTGTGTTTGTGTGCAGTGTTGAAAGTACCAAGTGACCCGTTAATGAAGCTTCTACAGCCAACTGGGCAGTTTCCTTATCCCTTATCTCTCCAACCATTATTATATCTGGGTCCTGCCTAAGAAATGCTCTCAGATACTTAGCAAAGGTCAGACCTATTTCAGCATTCACTTGACATTGTGTTATACCATCAACGGTGTATTCGACAGGATCTTCTGCGGTAACGATATTCACATCTTCCGAGTTAAGCGAATTTATAATTGCAACCAATGTTGTGGATTTACCACTTCCTGTTGGTCCGGTGACTAATATTATTCCATAAGGATGTTCAATCAACCTTTGGATTCTTTCAAAGTTGTATGGAGAATATCCAAGGTCTTCCAATTTTTTCTTGGAAGACGAGACCTTCAAAATTCTCATGACTACCTTTTCTCCATGAACTGATGGCATCGTTGAGACCCGCAGATCGTATTGCTCTTCATCTTTTTTTACAAAAAATTTCCCATCTTGAGGAAGCCTTTTTTCAACAATATCGAGACCGGATAAGATTTTAATCCTTGATACAACTGCTGCATGCATGTTTCTCGGATACTCAGTAATTTTTCTTAGGACACCGTCAACGCGGTATCGAACGACTACGTTCCTTCTTTGCGGTTCTATATGTATATCGCTTGCATCGAGCTCAATTGCATGGTTGACTATATTTGAAACCAACTTCACAATTGGTGTTTCTTCCTGTTCGGTGGCTTCCTTTTCCTCAGCTTGTTCCTGTTGTAGGGCTTCCTGCTGGGTTATGATTTCACCTAATTCCTCAGCTATAACACCTGAAGACATCCCATGTAAAATCCCATTATATAATGTATCAAAAACTGTTGGGGGCATAAGGCAAAAGTCCGCATCTTTTCCAAGTCTGAATTTTATTCTGCGCTTGATTACTGGTATATCGTAGACATTAGATATTCCGAGCAGTACTTTACCTTGCTTCTCTTCTATGGGTATTACCTTAAGCTCGGTCATCAAGTCTTTCGGAAAGCTTTTCAGGAAGTCCTCATTTGGTTTGATTTCACCAAGACATGCTTGAATTTCGTACTGTTCTGCAAGAGCTTTGACTATATCGTCCCATGTGCAGTAACCCATTTGTATGAGAACTTCGCCAAGCGGTTTGCGAAGTTCTTTTTGTAAGTTCAATGCATTTTCTAATTCTGATGGTTTTACAATACCTTTCTCTAACAAAACGTCACCAAGTTTCTTAATCTTCTTCTCCAGATCTATCCCCCCGTTGGCACCAAAACAATCTTCACACTAATTTATTCGTTACCTCTTCCTTTGTATTCAAGTCCGAATTTATAAATTGCCGGGATATCTTCCTCTGATTTTCCAAATTTCTCTTCAACATCGAATCGAGTTGCAATAACGGTTACTCTCATTTCGTCATCTGAAAGTTCGTCGTCGATAACCATTCCAAATTTCATGTCAGCATCTTCACTGCATGTTTGTTTTACTATCATCGCCGCCTCCTGCATTTCCTGTAATGTTGCGTTGCGTGGAGCAGAGATGTTGAGTATTATAGACCTTGCGTTTTCTATTGGGTAATCGAGGAATTTACTATCAAGTGCTCTTCGTGCTGCGTCAAAGACGCGCTTTTCACCTTTTCCAACACCGATTCCAAGCATAGCGTTTCCTGCATTCCTCATTACAGATTCAACATCGGCAAAGTCAAGGTTTATGTAACCACGCTTCATGATAAGGTCAGATATCCCTCTGACACCTTGGTGGAGTATCTCATCGGCTGTAGCAAATGCGTCAACAATTGTTGTTGATGGAGACAGCTGTTCAAGAAGCTTGTTATTGCTGATTTTTATAAGTGTATCAACTTTACCTGTTATTTTCTTAACACCTTCAAGTGCTACATTCCAGCGTGGTGTTCCTTCGAAAAAGAAAGGCATTGTGATGATTGCAACAGTAAGTATACCAAGATTCTTTGCAATTTCAGCTATAACTGGAGCTGCACCTGTTCCCGTACCTCCTCCAAATCCTGCGGTAATGAATAGCATATCAGTACCATGGAGTATTTCTTCTAGCTTTTTTCTATCTTCCAAAGCGGCTTCTTCGCCAACCTTTGGATTTCCACCAGCACCAAGTCCTTTTGTTAACTTCTCACCAATCTGCACAGTCACATCCGCTTTGCTCACATCGAGGACTTGCGCGTCGGTATTTACAGCGATCAGTGTAACTCCCTTCAATCCCATCTCTGCCATTCTGTTGATCGCATTGCAACCTGCACCGCCAACACCTATCACTTTTAGCACAGGAACTCCTGGTAGTCTGTCAATTTCTCTTTGCTTGCTTTCCTTTTCTATCATAAATGGCATATTATTCCCTCCTTATTTTCATCCAAATATCTTTCCGAACGTTTCCGAAAGTTTCTTGAAAAAACCACCTGAAGGTTTTTTTCGAGATCGCTCACCGATCATAGGGGTGTACATATTCTGCTCTTTTTGATAAACAATTATGTTTCCGAAAGTTGGTGCGTAAAGAGGTGTGAACACATTTATTTCATTACCTTCGCATTTGAAATTCTCACTCTCTGAGATTGTTCCTATTCTCACGGGACACTTGAAAATCTCGCTTGCAAGAGTCTCTACGCGTTGCAGCATAGCACCACCACCTGTTAGGACTATACCACCAGGTATACCGACACTTCCAAATTCTGGATATTTCACCGTGTAATCTTTGTAGAGTTTTTTGACACGCATGAAAATTTCTCTGAGCCTTGCATATATGATTCTGGATAGAAATTCTTTATCTGTCTTCTGAATTGTCCTGCCATCGAGTCCTCTATACTCTATAGGTGTTGGCTCAACATCCATATACACTGCTACGCCGTAAGTTCTTAAAAGTCTTTCGGCTTCTTGAACAGATGTTTTTAAAACAACAGCTATGTCCTTCAGAACATTCTTCATCGCAATGTCGATCCTCTGTAATTCAAAAGGTGTATTTGCATAGTACAAAGTTATAGTCGTTGTATTGTATCCAAGATCAACATGCATTACACCTCTATCCTTTTCAACACTTGACAATACTGCTTCAGCATTTGATACGAAAGATATGTAGTACTCAGCCTCCCCCGTTATATCCTTCGTGGCATATTCAACAACATTTCTGTACCTTTCAGAGCCCATAACAACAGTATAAATTGCGTCAATCTTTTTAGCCTTCATTCCCACCGGATTGACAACTATTTTTGTGTCATCGAGTATGTACCTCTTCACAAACAAATGAAGAGAATTCTTCTCGTTCGTTGGAAAGAGATCAGCGAGCAAGTTATCGGTTAATTTTGCTACGTGTTCTTCCGTGACATAACTATCTTCTTTTTCCGTTAAAAGAAGTTCTTCAGTGATCTCTGTCAGCGTGAAATCTCCACAACTTGAAGAAACCAAAACATCTCCCCTCAAGTCTCTACCAACTTGCTCTTCCAAGTCTTGGATAATCTGTGTCATAGATTCATTTAGTGCGACTACATCTTTAATCTCTCCATTTTCAATACCACGTGTTTTAACGTTAGAAAATGCAATGACATTTCCATACCCCTCACTGAAATCAACAACGATCCCCTTTATGCTATCACTACCTATGTCAAGAGAAACTAACTCGTGAGTCTTTGGCATACTCTCACCCCTTTATCTTATAAATCTTTCCATTTTTGAACAAATAACTTACATTTGAGTCTAAATATCTCCAAGTCAACGAAAGAGCATTTATGCAAACTGGTATGTCGGTAATATCTGTAACATACACAATAGCTGAATTATACGTCGTGATATATTTCTCCGCCAAATTTATCTCAAATATCCCTTCCTTTATTTTGGAAGGTACGTATCTTAGAGCTGCTCCTTCCACAATTCCTAAAGACTCATTTACCGATAAACCAGTAAGTATCGGCACAAACTCTGTCTCTTTATCTTCATAAAGGTCATATATCTTTCCAAGAGTGTTTACTTTCCAGAATCTATCATTGTAAAATATTGAAAACCAGTAAGTATTCTCATAAGTCTGAGTGCTTGAAGATTCTGAATGTAAAATGTAGGCAGATATAAAAAAGAACGAGAGGAAGATTAATAATACTACCATGTACCTATTTTTCATTATTCCGTACTCCCGAATTAACATAATCATACTTTGATGATAATTCAAAAATATTTTACCATACAAATAAGGATATAGTGAACAACTATTTTTGAAATTTTGGTATAATTTAAATATGGCATCTGAAATTGATCACTAATTGGAGGTGATATAAGTGAAGATTTTTTCGAAGACAATACTAAGCTTGTTAGTAATTCTGAGTGTCCTTGCATTCCCTGCTGATGTACTATACGAAGATGGCAGGGTTTTAACTGGTAACCTTCTGGGCACTGAAGGATCACATCTCATTGTCGAAGCTGACATTGGAAAAGTGCTGGTTCCAATCGAAAGTGTTAGCTCCATCGTGTTTAATCCATCAGCTAAACCCTTTAGTGGATATGAGCTTTCTGTAAATGGGAAAATATATAAAGGATATGCTACGGAAATTTCTACAACCGACGCAACAGTTATTACATGGTTTGGAAAGATTAAGCTAAATCTCTCGCAAGGTGTTGATTACATTGGTTTTGAGAAAATTCAGTTCCAGAGTTTCGGTGGAACTGGATTATTCCGAATGGAGTTGAGCACAAATGAGAACTATGTGTGCATATTACTTACTGGTGATGTCTTTATTGGAACTCAGCTTGCCGGGGATGAAAATTACATAATTTTGACAGATGCATCGGGTCATACTTACTATATTTTAGAAAACTTAATAGAAGATCTATACATGCCTTACAGCAAGGTAAAAGGTTACGATATGGTTGTCCTTAGGAATAACAGAAAAATCTTCGGCAATATAAAAGTGATTTCCGAAGGAAAATATGAAGTGTCAGGTTATTGGGGTAAAGAAGTCGTCGACATAAATGACGTTATCTTTACGACTTACAAAGAAACAAAAAGGCCTGATGCGACTGACTTAAGAAACACTTTTTACGATAGAAACGGCATAGCAACATTGGTGGTAGACAGTCCAATAAAAGTTGATGGGAAGGAAGTTAGAAAACTCAATATATATCCGAAAGAGATACTTGATCCAAGAACGGGAATAGTCTTCGTACTGGTGCCAGGCGGTAGTTTCAAAATGGGGGCAAAGAGTTCATGGGGTAAAGTAGACGATGATGAATTACCCGAGAAAGACGTTTACGTTTCATCATTCTATATTTCCAAGTATCCTATCACAATAAAGCAATATTTGAACTTTTTAAGAGCAGCTCAAAACGTTACAACTTCCGTTTTGGTTGGGAGGTATATTACCCCCGTTGAAATTGATTTTCTCGGTTCGAAGATGAGAGCTGGTTTTACTTCAATGAGCTCGGCGTATAATTTTCCAATAACCGGAATAAACTATTTATCTGCAAAAGCTTTTTGTGAATGGGCTGGCTATCAGCTTCCTACGGAAGCCCAATGGGAAAAAGCAGCAAGAGGAATAGATGGTAGAAGATATCCGAGCGGTAACTCAAAACCCGAGAAGTATAACGACGGAAAAAAAGACTACAGCGTAAACGAATTTTCAAATTCAGATATTTCACCGTATGGTGTGGTTAACATGTACGGCCTTCCACTGGAGTTTTGTAGGGACTACTACGATAAAGATGCTTATAAAAGACTGTCAAGCGAAAACCCGGTCAACCTATCCGGGCAGTATGTTGTTGCAAGAGGCGGTGTGCTATCTGATAGAATAACCGACAGGATAGTTGTTTCGCCAAGTGAGGCAAGAAACGATATCACATTCCGCGTTGTGATAGATGCAGAGAACATTGACAAGGTGTTTTCACAGCCGTTAAATAACAAAATGTTTGGGATCACTTGGTTCGTTGTGAATGAGACTGTAAAAAAGAACTACAATGTTAAATCGGACGGATTGTATGTTGCGTATGTTGAAATCGATTCACCTGCGTATGCTGCAGGTATCAAGGTCGGCGATGTTATAGTGAGTGTTGAGAAAAAGAACGTGAAGAATGCAGATGATGTTTTAAAAATAATTTCCGGTAAAAAGATGGGAGATATCATTTCAGTTAGTGTTGATAGAAACGGAAAGATTTTGGAATTGAAACTTAAGCTTGGAATTTGGAATTTTTGACTTATCAATTTAAAGTAGTTTTTTGAAATTCACTTTGTAACAAGGTTACTTTGTGACTATCGATATCGCAGAAAAATACTTTTCGTATTGAACCACTGTAATTAGCAAATAACTTACATGTTTCATTCACGCAGACTCTTACGAATTTTTCGACAGGATATCCGAATATTCCAGTTCCTATGAAGGGTATAGCAATTGATTCAATTTTGAATTCATCAACTTTCGAGAATATATTCTCGAAAGCTTTTTTAATTATCTCATCATTTCCTTCCTTATCACCGATCGGTCCTACTGTGTGAATAATATATTTTGCTTTCATCTTTCCGGCACTTGTTACAGCAACGCCCCCAGGTTCAACAGGACCGTATTTTCTTACGTATTCGTCACTTTCTTTTTGAATTTCCGGTCCACCAGCTCTTGATATCGCACCTGCTACTCCACCGCCGTGCTTCAGGTGAGAATTCGCCGCATTTACTATCGCATCGACTTCAAGTTTTGTGATATCGGCTACGAGAAAATATATTTCAACGTTTCCCAACCTGATGCTGTTTGATAAATCCATTTAATCTCCCCTTTCTTATTCTTTCTTGACTTTCCCCTCTTCAATATCCTTGGTGGCAAATCTCTCTTTCCATAATTTTTTGTAAATCTCAGCCAATTTTGCCTCTTTGGCAATGTTCTTCGGGACATATATTCCATCTTTGATTTTCTTCGGAAGGTAATCTTGTTTAACGAATCCACCGTAACTGTGCGGATACTTGTATCCACTTCCTTCGATATTTAGCAAATGCCTTGGAACAGGTACGTTCTTTGTTTCTCTAGCAATTTCCATCGCTTTTGAAACAGCTTCGTAGCTTGAATTACTTTTTGGTGCGAGAGATAAGTAGATAACGCACTCAGAAAGATTTATAGCGCATTCTGGTAACCCCACCATCTCAACTGCCTGCATCGTTGCTGTTGCCAAAACCAAAGCAAATGGATCCGCCAGACCGATGTCTTCACTCGCGAGAATAACCAAACGCCGTGCGATAAATCTTGGGTCTTCCCCGCCTTCCAACATCCTCGCCATGTAATAAAGAGCAGCATCTGGGTCACTGCCCCTAATGCTTTTGATAAACGCTGATGCAAGATTATAGTGCTCAGAATCCGTGTATTTTGTAAGTTCTTCGCCCACATAAGTTGATAGAATCTCGTCGTCGATAATGCTTTTTCCAATAGTCTTAGCCATGTTTGAGAGAATTTCATATGAATTTATAAGAAAACGTCCATCGCCGTTTGAAGATGAAATTAAATAAGACTCACCAGCCTTAGAAACATCTATTTTAACGTGTTCTATGGCCTTTTGAAGAATTTTTCTCAACTCATTTTCGTGTAGTTTCTTGAACCTCAGAATACGGCATCTTGAAAGCAGAGCGGGATTTATAACATGTTCTGGATTTTCTGTCGTAGTACCGTAAAGCACATAAACACCTGTTTCGACACCAGGTAAGAAAACATCTTGTTGCTTCTTATTGAATCTGTGGATTTCGTCGATGAAGATAAGCAATTTCTTGATACCTCTGAGGTTGTAAGCATAGTTTTCCCACTTCTTTATTTCGTCAACAGAAGTGAAAGCTGCGTTTAATTGAACAACTTCGTAATCGGTGTATCTTTTAATCAGATGAAGTACAGAAGTCTTACCAGTACCAGGCGGACCAGCAAGTATAGCGGAAAACAACTGTCCTTGTTCTATTGACATACGTAAAAGAGCACCTTTTGCGAGAAGGTGCTCTTGCCCAACAAAATCTTCAAAAGATTTAGGCCTGAGTATTTCGCTTAAACCATTCGACAGTTTTCCTCAACCCCTCTTCTAAAGTGTATTTCGGCTCCCATTTCAATTCAATCCAAGCTCTGTTGTAACACAGTAGACTCTTTCTGATATCGCCTTTCCTGTGTGGTCCATAAATCGGATCTTTCTTGTAACCAGTCAATTTTTTCAAAATCTTGAACAATTCATTTGTTGTCGTACCGGTCGCAGTTCCTATATTTATAACAAGTCCGTCGCCCTTTTCCATCGCCTTGATATTTGCATCGACAACGTCTTCAACAAACACATAATCTCTCACGTATTCGCCATCACCAAAGATTGTGCAATCTTCTCCCTTAAGCATTCGAGAAGTAAATATGGCAACGACACCGGCCTCGCCATATGGATCCTGCCTTGGACCGTAGACGTTTCCATATCTAAGTACAGTGTATTTCAAACCAAATTCCTTGGAGAAGAACCTTAAGTAATTTTCAACACTGAACTTTGCTATTCCATACGGAGACATTGGCTGTGGAAATACACTTTCTGGAGTTGGAAATACTTTGACATCCTCGCCGTAGATTGCTCCGCCAGTGGAAGAGAAGATAAATTTACTAACGTTGTTTTCAATGGAAGCCTTTATAAGATTTATACTACCGATGATATTCCAATTTGCATCTTTGACAGGTTCTTTTACAGAAACTGATACGCTTGCCTGTGCGGCTAAATGGAATACATACTCAAATTTCTCCTTTTCAAAAAGTTTATTCACGGCGTCTGTATCGTATATATCCATCTCATAAAACGTTGCTCTTGGGTTTACGTTTTCCTTCTTACCCGTTGAAAGATTATCAACAACAACAACATCGTGTCCCAATTCAACTAATTTGTCTGTAAGATGAGAACCGATGAAACCGGCACCGCCAGTTACCAATACTTTACTCATAATCTTCATCCTCCTTTATTTTATCTTTGAGCCTGAAAGCTTCTTCTGGCAATTCTGAATTCATTCTGTGTTCCTTTATGAATTTCTCCAATTCTTCGCATCTATCTTTGGTGAAATCTATGAGAATTGAATAAAATTTTCTAAGCTTTCGCCTTGTCTCTGCGTCAAGGTCATAGACCATCAAGCTCGCTATCTGTTCTGCTTTCTTTTGAGGAATCCCCACAACGTACATGAAAAAGTATTTGATTCTGGACTCCCCGGATTTCAGCATCTGGGCTATTCTAAGCCCTCTCTGAGTTAATTTTGCAAAACCATATCTTTTGTGTTCTACAAGCCCAAGTGAAGAAAGCTTCTTAACTGCATTCGTTGCGCTTGCGTAAGAGACTTCCTTTAACTTAGCAATATCACTTACACAAGCAACGCCTTCCTTCTCAATCAGTGTGTAAATAGCTGATATATAGCTCATGACTGTTGGCGTTAACTTTTCTCTCTTCCCTTCCCTAAGTTCTCTGATTTCTCTATTCTCGTTGTTCACGTGCATTCCTCCTCTTTATTACCATTATTATTTTGCCTTTAAGAAACTTTCATAATAGCTCCTAACTTTCTTTATATCTTGCCAAGTAAGGTCCTTTGGACTTCCCTTTTCTTTCGACGGATTCCTCAGCAAGTAACTCGGATGGAACATTGGAAAAACAATAATCCCGCCTTTCCACATAATTTCTTTGCCTCTTATCTTCGTTATCGACTCTTCCTTTCCAAGAAAGAAAGTTGCAGCGGTACTCCCAAGCGGAATTATCATCCTTGGATTAATAACCTCGATTTGTGCAATTAAGAAGTGTGAACAAGCTTGTATTTCCAAAGCAGTTGGAACTCTGTTGTTCGGAGGACGACACTTAACAACGTTAGTTATATATACTTCTTCACGTCTTATATTAACCGATTCGAGTATCTTAGTCAGAAGTTGACCAGCACGCCCGACAAAAGGTCTTCCTTGGTTGTCTTCTTCTTCCCCCGGACCTTCACCAACAAACATGATTGGTGAATGTACGTTACCCTCACCAGGTACGGCATTGGTTCTTATAAAACCGAGAGGACAGCTTTGACATTCATGTACCCTATTTTCTATATCCTTCATTAAGTCTTCTTTTTTCACCACTTTCTCCCCCACATGTTAATCACAATCTAACAATTTTATTATAACACAAAACTATCTTTTCATGCAATATTTTTTTCATTTATCTGAAAATAGTATACAAAACATGACAAATAAAAAACGCTACCATTTAACAATGGTAGCGTTCAAGTTTTTACATATCTAAAAAAGTTAGCTTTCCAAGTTATTTTTTCAATAAATATCAGGCACTTTCCACCATTGCACCGAGGAATTGACTTCTGTACATTTCTGCATAAAATCCACCCTTGTGTAAAAGTTCTTCGTGCGTTCCAGTTTCAATTATCTTTCCTTCGTTCATAACAAGTATCATGTCTGCATTCTTTATAGTTGAGAGTCTGTGAGCTATTACAAACGAAGTTCGACCTTTCATCAAATCCCTCATAGCACGTTGGATGTAAATTTCAGTTAAAGTATCTACATTGCTGGTTGCTTCGTCTAAAATGAGTATGTCAGGATTTGCTAAGAAAGCTCTTGCTATTGTGATTAGCTGCTTCTCTCCTTGGGAGATGTTGGCTGTATCCTCACCAATAACCGTATCGTATCCATCTGGAAGCGCGAGTATAAAGTGGTGAGCATGTGCCATCTTTGCAGCATTTATGATCTCTTCTTCTGTTGCTTGTTCCTTACCATAAGTTATGTTCTCTTTTATTGTGCCATTAAATAACCATGTATCTTGCAAAACCATTCCAAAGTGCTTTCTTAGGTTATACTTCTTTATATCTCGTATATCAATTCCATCTACTTTGATACTACCACCTTGAATTTCATAAAATCTCATCAATAAGTTAACAAGCGTTGTCTTTCCTGCCCCAGTTGGTCCCACTATTGCTATCGTTTGCCCACTTTTAACTTCGATGTTTAAGTTTTCGATTAATGGTTTTTCAGGAAGATAACTGAAACGAACAGATTCGAACTGAACTTCGCCTTTTATACTTTCCAACTCTATGGCATTTTCCTTGTCCTGAACCTCTTCTTCCTCTTCAAGAATTTCGAATATCCTTTCCGAAGCGGCTAATGTAGATTGGATCATGTTAACTATGTTCGCTATCTGTACAATTGGTTGATTGAATTGTCTCGAGTACTGTATGAACGCTTGTACATCGCCAACCGTTATGGATTTCTTTGTGACAAGGATACCACCGCCAACAGCAACGATTATATATCCTAAGTTGCCTATAAAGTTCATTACCGGCATGATAATTCCGCTTATGAACTGCGCCTTCTTACTGGCGCTATACAATTGCTCATTGGTCTTCTTGAACTTCTCGAATTCTTCCTCCTCACGCCCATATACCTTAACAGCGATAAATCCGCTGTAGACCTCTTCGACTTGTCCTGTTAACGTACCCAAGAGTTTTTGTTGTTGTGCAAAGAATTTCTGAGAGTGTTTAGCCACAAGTATCGTTACAATAGCGCTCAAAGGAAGTGTTATGAGAGTAAGCAAGGTTAGAGACACATTTATCGTCAGCATCATGTATGTTATACCAGCTATTGTAACAATTCCAGAAATGAACTGTGTTAGACTTTGTTGAAGCGTGTTACTTATCAAATCTACATCGTTTGTAACACGGCTTATGATATCTCCATGTGCTCTTCCATCGTAGAATTTCAAAGGTAGTCTTTGAAGCTTTTCATTTACATCCTCGCGCATCTTCCTAACAATCTTTTGTGTTATTCCTGCCATCAGGTATCCCTGGAAGAAATTGAGGAGTGCTGATATCGAATATAGTATTCCGACAGTCATTAATATATTGAAAATCTTTTCAAAATCCATTTTGGTTTTTAGAAATGCCGAAAGCGGAGTATTTCTAATCATAACTACCCTAAATATTTCCGTCGTTGCTTGTCCGAGAATCTTGGGGGCTCTAATTGTCAATACGGTTGCTGCGATAGTCAATACAAAGACTATTATTAGCCCAATCGTATGTGGTTTCAAGTATTTCATAAGTTTTGACATTGCTTTCTTGAAGTCCTTTGGCTTTTCACCGCCTCTTGCAAAAGCAGGACCACCCGGTCCACCCGGACCTCCAGGCCTCATACGTGTGTTCTGTGGTTTGTTATTCTGCATATTCTTTTCACTCATGGTATCACCTCGTCTCCTCGGTTGACAGCTGAGAATATACTATCTCTCTATATGTTTCGTTATCTCTCATCAATTCATCATGATTGCCAATACCAACTATCTCTCCATCTTTCAGAACTATAATTTGGTCAGCGTTCATAATTGTAGCAACTCGCTGTGCTACGATAATTACTGTTGCATCTTTTGTCTCTTTGAAAAGCCTGAGCCGTATTTTTGCATCAGTCTTGAAATCCAAAGCACTAAATGTATCGTCGAAAAGGTAGATTTTTGGATTTCCAGCTATCGCTCTCGCCAAAGAAATTCTCTGTTTCTGACCTCCAGATAAGTTCAAACCGGCTTGCTCGATATGGTAATTTAAACCTTCCGGATATTTTGAAGCGAATTCTAAAACTTGAGCAATATCTGCTGCTCTTTCAACCATAGTGTCATCTATCCAGTCTCTTCCGAACCGAATATTCTCAAGGATTGTTCCTGTGAATATAACAGGCTTTTGAGTAGCGTATCCGATATTCCTTCTCAGCACTTCAAAAGGTATTTCTTTAACATCAACGCCATCAAGCTTGACGCTCCCGGAAGTTGCGTCGTAAAATCTGGGTATGAGATTTAGAAGGGTTGTCTTTCCTGAACCTGTCGCGCCTATGATCGCGGTTACTTGTCCTGGATATGCTTTAAAAGATATGTTATTTAAAACAGGTTCCTTCGCTCCCGGATATCTAAATGTAACATTTTCGAATTCAACAACGCGCACCAACGAATCGTTAGAATTATTCTTCTTAATTAAGGTACTTTTCTGAGAAAGCTCCGAAGAAATTGGAGAGATTATCTTAGGCTGTACTTTGAGAACCTCTGAAATCCTCTTAGCCGACACAGAAGCTCTTGGAAGAAATATGAAAATTACAGATATCATTATAAATGAAAACATTATCTGCATAACATACTGCATAACAGCCATCATCTGTCCGACTTGGAGAGTGCCGGCATCTATTTGTTTTGCACCAAACCAGATTATTCCGATAGTTGTAAAGTTCATCACAATCATCATATAAGGAAAAAGTATTGAACCAATTCTATTTATCCATAAACTTGTATTTGTAAGGTCGAGATTAGCTTTTTTAAATCTTTCCTTTTCGTATTCTTCTTTGTTGAATGCTCTGATAACCCTAATGCCTGTGACACGTTCGCGAACAATGAGATTCAGCTTGTCAATCTTTTTTTGCATACTTTTAAATAGGGGTGCTATAATCGCAGCAAGTAGACCGAGACCTCCAAGCATTACTGGAAGCGAAAAGGCTAAAATACCAGTTAGTTTTGCGTCCTTGTTTACAGCCATTATGATACCACCAACGGCCATTATCGGTGCCATGACCACCATTCTGAGTATCATTGTTGTAGCCTGTTGCACTTGCATCACATCATTCGTTGTCCGTGTAATAAGTGAGGATGTGCTGAATTTTGACATTTCTTCCATTGAGAACGCTGAAACTTTTTCAAAGACTGAGTTTCTCAAATCTTTACCAAGGCCCATACTGACCACAGAGGAAGTATAACTTGCGATAATTGAACTTAGAACCCCTATGAAAGAGACAAACAACATTTTTCCACCAACGTGCCAAATGTATCCGGTATCCCCCTTTACAATACCTTTGTCAACAATATCCGACATTAGATCGGGCAGATACAGCGATATTACTGCTTGTACAGCAACTAAAAGAACGGTTATTAAAATAAGGTACCAATACTTAAGCACAAACTTCGATATCATGGTTTCACTCTCCCTTATATGAACTGCATGGTTTATCTTGTACTCTGCTAAGGAGGTTAGATTTCATCCTGTTCAAGAGCGTTCTTAATATATTCTTGTCACTTTCCGTGAAATCTGTTAGAACCAATTTTTCAACGTCGAACAAAATATTCCTAAGTCTCTGAATTAGAGCGTTTGCTTTCTCAGTTGGATAAACACGTGAGATTCTTCTATCCTTTTCGTCTTGAACACGGTAGACAAAACCTGCTTTCTCCATTCTTCTCAACATAATTGCAATGGTGCCAGGTTCAACTCCTATAATTTTAGCTATCTCTTTTTGACTCAGGCCAGGGTTTCGTTTGAGCAAGAAGAGTATTGGAATCTGACCGGGGTGAACATTAAATCCCCTTAGAGTTCTCTCATGTACATATTTGTAGACAAGTCTCTGGATAGTGTTTAGGTTCATTAGCACGGTATCTCTTTCAAAAATCTCATCCAATTTTCAACACCTCCTATGTAAGCATTGTATTTCTTTATTATTGAGATGTACTATAATAAGACATATAATTATTAGACGTATAATTATACTATCACGAAATTATTCGATGTCAATAATGATGTTTTGAAAGTACTGAAATCAAATAGAATACTATCTTCAAAGCATTAAAGATTCTAAAAAGGTCGAAGTGTGGTATAATTATAAAAGAAATTCTGCTCCTGGAGGAATGAAGTATAAAGAAGAATTGGGTTAAGAACATTACGGTTTCTCGTGTTTTGTCAATTGCACTACTAATAATATTTGTACTGTCTGTGCTGTTTCTCGGAATTTCGTTAAAAACTCTCCATGGTGCCTTTAAGAGGGTTGAATCAGTAAAGGCGAATTTTGTTGTTGATAATTGCTACAAAAAAGGTATCACGTTAGTTTTTAGAGCAAATTTGAACATTCTGGCAAATGACATTGAACACAATGTCGAGATTATACAACTAAGAATATACAATTCGAATGGTAGATACCTCGGGAGCTGGACTAAAGATGGGGCTGTTCCTGAAGATTTCGTTTTTACAATATCTAATGTTCACTTATTCGATGGAAAAGATAAAATGAAAGGTGAAAGAATAACTATAGACGGTTTTGTTAAAGTGAAATTGAATATTGGCCGTTATGGTATGAGGCTTAATTTGCCAGTGAACGCAGAGGTGAGCATTAGTGAAGAAAAATAAGGCATTTGATGAATTTCAGGCAAATGTGTTAAACGAACTAAATGTTGGAGTGACTGAACAAGATAGGATATTTTCACCCGAGAGAACAGTATACGATACTTACTCACTCAGGCCGAAGTATCTCTCCGAATATATAGGGCAGGAAAACATCAAGGAACGCTTAAAACTCGCTATTTCTGCTTCAAAAATACGAGGGGAACAGTTGGACCACGTTTTATTGGCTGGTCCTCCTGGTTTAGGAAAAACAACGCTTGCGAATGTAATTGCCAACGAGCTTGGAGCAAATATCCACATAACGAGTGGGCCAATTCTTGAAAAGCAAGGGGATTTGGCTGCTATTCTAACAAATTTGGAAAGCGGAGATGTGCTGTTTATAGATGAAATCCACAGGATGAATAGAAGTGTGGAAGAAATACTCTACTCGGCTATGGAAGATTATCAGATTGACATAATGATCGGAAAAGGACCTGCGGCGAGATCTATAAGGGTGGAGTTACAGCCTTTTACTTTGATCGGTGCTACCACCCGGAGCGGACTTTTGACATCTCCTCTTCGAAATAGGTTTGGAATGATATTCGAGATGAGCTTCTACACGGAAAACGAGCTGAAGCTCATAATTACCCGCGCAGCGGGACTTATGGGAGTAACTATCGACGATGAGTCAGCTTTTTTAATAGCTAAGCGGTCCAGAGGAACTCCAAGAATTGCTTTAAGACTGTTAAAAAGAGTTAGAGATTTAAGCACAGTTAGAAATATGACACATATCAATTCACAGATCGTAGGCGAGGTTATGGAACTTTTGAAAATCGATGAATATGGTCTTGATGAGATGGATAGGAAAATTTTGCGGTTGATTATCGATGTTTACAAGGGTGGACCTGTTGGTTTGAAGTCTCTTGCCGCCTCTTTGGGTGTGACCGAAGACACGATAGCGGAAGTCTATGAACCTTTCCTCGTTCAAAGTGGATTTGTTGCAAGGACTGCAAGGGGCAGGATTGCAACAGAAAAAGCCTATAAATACTTTGGAATAAACAATTATGGAGGGTTGTTCAGTGAACCTTGAAGAGCAGATACGCCAAAATTATTCAAACATAATCGAGAATATAAAAATAAGCGCACAAAAAGTTGGCAGAAGTTCTGAAGATATTCGAATCGTTGCCGTTACAAAAACACATCCAGTTGATGCTATCAGAGCAGCGATACAGGCCGGATTAAGTGTCTTTGGAGAGAATTATGCACAGGAACTGCGTGAGAAGGCCGAACTGTTAAAAGGCGAGAATATTGAGTGGCATTTTATTGGTCGAATACAAACTAACAAGTTAAAATACATCGTTCCAGTAGCTACGTTAATTCACTCAGTTTATAGAATTGAGGAAGTTAGAGAAATAGACAAAATCGCAAAGAAATTGTTGAAAATACAAGATATTTTGATTGAAGTAAATGTCTCGGGAGAAGGAACTAAAGGTGGCCTGAAACCTGAGGAAGTTTTTGATTTCTTGAACAACATCCGCCACTATGAAAATATTCGCGTTAAGGGTTTGATGACAATGGCACCATACGTGGATCCAGAAGAGACGAGACCATATTTTAAAAAATTGAGGGAACTGAGGAATGAATTGCTAAAGGAATTTTCAGATATAAGTGAGCTTTCGATGGGGATGACAAATGATTATTGGATTGCAGTTGAAGAGGGGGCTACTATTCTTAGAATTGGAACTGCGATATTCGGAGAGAGAAAATACAAGGGGGAGTGAAAGATGTTTATACTCGGTAATTTTTTCTATGCAGTTGGTGTAGTACTTCGTGTTGCAATAAATTTTGAAGTCACTGTTATTATCATCGCAGCGATATTGAGTTGGATACCGCAGATTTATCAGTTTCGCATTTACCATATTTTAAGAGGTTTAGCTGATTTGGTTGAAAAACAAATAAGAAAGATCGTACCACCAATTGGATATATAGATATAACTCCTTTAATTGCGATTTTGTTGCTCATATTTTTGGATAGATTTTTAGCTCAGTCACTTATCGATCTTGGGTGGAGATTAAGGTGAAGATAGGCATCTTTTACCGAACCGACTATTTTAAAGCTGCTGAAGTCGTCTATAGTGCACTTAAAGATGAATTTGAAATATCGTTCTTCAAAGATTCTTCCGAGAATTTTCAGCCTGAAAGCAACGTTAGTGTCGTTCTGTCGGTTGGAGGAGACGGTACGGTACTAAGGACATTGAAGAAAGTTCAATGCCCAGTCTTAGGAATAAAGGCTGGTAGACTGGGATTCTTTTCTGGGTATTTACTAAATGAAATCGATAAGCTTGTTAAGGATTTGAAAAGTTGGAACTTTATCGAAGACAAGCGCTGGGTTTTAAGAATAGAATCTGAAGGTTTGAACTATTTTGCAATTAACGATGCCGTACTCCTAAAAAATGTTGAGCAAAAAATTGTAGATTTCCTTGTGGAAATGAAAGATGGGACATTTTACTATCATGCCGATGGCCTTGTCGTCAGCACTCCAACAGGTTCTTCTGCTTATGCTTTAGCCCTTGGTGGACCTATAATGCTTCCAAATGTCGAGGCTTTCGAAATCACGCCGATTGCTCCCCAGTTTTTGGCGACAAGAAGTTTAGTTATCCCAAGTAGCGAGAAAATACGCATTTCCGCCAACGAACCTGTCAATTTAGTTCTTGATGGAGACATTCTTTTTAGAACAAATGAGATATTCGTGAAGAAATGCACAAGAAACATAGTGCTGTTGCGCCCTAAAACTTACGATTTTTCAACATCTATTAAGGAAAAAATTGGATATGGAAAGCTCATTCTCGGGAATGGGAATCAGGTTTAATTATAAAAAATAGACTGCAAGGTGATATTCATGAAGTGGTTAATGAGAGAGGAGCTTGAAGAACTTAAAAAATTAGTTATGAAACAGGGATGGTATGTAGAAGACCTGCTCCATAACTGCTCTGAAGCGTTTAAGGAACGTGATGCGAATTTAGCACGCGAGATTGAACAAAATTACTGGGATGTCTACAAGAATTACTTAGACATTTTGGAGTTTTCACAGTTGATTTATGGGATGTTTTCGCCGGATAGGCGAGATCTCAGGTTTATCTCAGGATCAGTGGTTATTTCTAAAATACTTCTTGACGTCGCCGATAGAATAAGGGATATATCTGATGATATCGTTAAACTAACGAAAGAACCTGACATAAATCAGAGCATCGCGCTTCCGGACATGTTCAAATTTGCTCAGCGCATGCTGCGCAAATCATTACGAATATACGTAGACCAAAATCTCGAAGGAGCACCCGCTGTATGTTCGCAAGATGCACTTATGGATGAATCGCACGAGAGATTCAGCGATGATGTTATAAAACTAATTCAGGACAACCCGAGGATAATTCGCAGAGGTTTAACACTGATGGACATTTCAAGAGCATTAGAAGAGATTTCTGATTACTCAGTACAGATAATTGAGACAACCCATTATATCATGACTGCTAAGTATTATACGTGCTATAGAGATGAACTCAGGGAATTTTCAATCGATATGTTTAAGAAATTCTGACTTAGACGATTTGACCTTTAGCATACCGAATTCCACAGTGGGGTGAATTGTTTTGAAAACTCTAACAAAATACGTACTCAAACAGTCTTTAAAACCGTTCTTTATGGGGCTCGGCGGTTTCATAGTATTCGTTAGTGTTGAGTGGTTGTACCAGATTTCAGACTACATAATTAGAAACAGAGTTGATATATCAAAATTGTTCCTTTTTGTGTTGTATAATCTTCCTTATTTCACGGTCCTTGGCATTCCAGTTGGGGTTTTGTTTGCTATATTCTGGGTCATCAGTGAAATGTATACCAATAGAGAGATAACAGCAATCCTTGTACACGGCATATCGTCAAAACGTTTAGTAACACCGTTCGTTATTTTATCCATTATACTCGGCTTTTTTGCATGGTTAATGAACGATTACGTTGTTCCCAACGCAAATTATAAATCCTCGCAAGTTTTGAATCAGTACATATTGCAGTCACCGGAAACAGTGGTCAAGACAAACATGTTAGTTGAGTTAGAAAAAGATGTTTATTTCTATGTGAAAGAGTACAACAAACAAGCAGGTGAATTGTCCGACGTCGTGCTTTTTAGGAACGAAGAAGGTAACGAGCAGATTTTGACGTCTAAGAAGGTTATTAAGAAAAGTGATGGATGGTATCTTTTGGATGGAAATATGTACATAGTCGAACTCGAATCTGGTTTTCTCAAATTGGATATGCAGTTCAAGGAAATGAAACTTGACGTGGCTGGCGAGATAGAACAGATGCTAAGAGCTTATAAAACCACGCGCGATAAGACTTCTAAAGAACTTCGTGAGCAACTTGAGACATATAAGAAACTCGGTATTAATACTGCAAGCTTAGTTGTTGAACTTCACCAAAGGTACGCAAATGCTCTTGGATCTTTGGTGATCGTGCTGATAGGCTTACCTCTTTCTCTGCTTTTTGGGTTCACCAGCAGGTCTTGGAGTGTAATATTAACATTCTTGATAGTTGTTCTTTATCAGGGTTCTGGGGCATGGTTATCTGGAATGGGTAAGGAGGGGCTTCTTGATCCAGTTTTAGCGACCTGGCTGCCAAATATATTCTTCTCGATCGTCGGCTTTTTCATGTACATTCTGATGGATACGCCGTTTGCTTATAAGGTACGCGAGATTTTAAACAGGCTCTTCATCATCTTAGCTATCATGACTGTTTTTGGAATGGTTCTCGGTTCAACAGGCTTTGCTGGAGATGTCAAGATAAAAGCTCAATCATTTACCATATCTGAGAGTCACGCGTTTATTGAAGGAAAGATAGTTATTGAATGGGATAGATACAGAATTGAATGCGATGAGGCAACGGCAACACTTTTGGATGGAAAAGTAAAGTCGATACTCGCTGCAGGAAATATAAATTTTTTCGATGGTGATAGAAAGTACGTGGCAAAGTATCTCAATTATGAGTTTGAAACTGAAAGAGGAATAATCTTAAATGCCAGGACTGTCTACAATTACGATTATAAGGGTAAAAAAGTACCTATTTACCTTTCGGGCACATCGATTGAATTGCAGGAAGCAACGGAAAGCAAGAACGAAGTTATAATTGAAGATCCTCAACTTACAACGTGCAACTTAGAGGAACCACATTACGTGATATTATCTGACGAAGTGTACGTGCTTGAAAATAAGTACATCATTGCTAAAAATTCCTTTCTAATAGTTCTCGGTGTTCCCATTTTTCCTTACCCTGTTTTCTTAACCAAACTCGAAGGTACCGCACCATATTCATTTTCTGTAGTCTTTGGAAACACACTTGCCGTAACACAGACTTTTTCGTTCTCAGCAAATAATTGGAACAACACTTTATCTCTAACAACAGATTCAATAACCTTTACGGCAGAGAACTCAAAGAACAAGAGTGAGAAAATTACTTATGATTCAAAGAACGACAGGTTTGAATTTTCCATAATGCCTATAACATATAGATATTCTAAGGGTTCCGTGTACTACAAGCTCGATGGGATTGTTTTTTTAGAAGGCAATTTTATCAATGCATCGAATTATTATCATAAACTTGGGCTCAATTTGCAGTCTCAGAATGTATACTTCAAACCATACTTAATGTACGATGGGAAAACGACAGATTCCATAATATACCTAAATGGCGGAGTTAAGAGCTTGGATCTGAGCATACTTAACGACAACAAATTCTTGCTAAACTTAGACAGTGTTGTTCGTTTACAAACAGACGGTTATCTGACATCACTTGATAAGCCCTGGTCTAATTATTATCAGACAAGATACAGCCTTAATGTCAATAACAATCTCATTAGATATAGCCTGAACCTTGGCGGTGACATAAGGAACAATGGAGAAAACAGAACACTTAATTATACTTATCAACTTCCTTGGAATTCGAGAATTGATCAGCTATCGATAGATTTTCTATACAAATTTAACATTAAGTGGGTTTCTAACATAACTACATCGAAGAACGAGTCTTTTGGGCTTTCTGATAATTATACTTTGAGCTCGAGTTATAACGTTGGTCCGTTTAGAGTGACGGGTTCTTGGGAGCAAACCTATGCTTTTCTTGATGAGCCTACGAGTACTAACAGAAATCTTGTGAGACTTAGTACTTCTATCAATTCAAAAAACATTAGTACTTCTTTAATAAGAAGCTTTGATTTTGTAACTGGTAAACAGCTTCCGGACAATTACACTATTAACTATTCTCAAGATTTTGGTCCAATGAATATCAATGGTTCGATTACCGGAACTTACGATAACGTTAATAAGAAACTCGGGAATGAGAATATCTCAATTAGTACTACATTCAAAGATTTTCAAACAAGTTACACACTCCAGTACACTATAACCCCCGGAAAACCTGTTTCCAACTTTGTGCACAATTTTAAATACTCTAATCTCACCACCACCTTGTACCAAGAGAACGATTTCGTAAAGAGAGCGATTGTATCCGGTTCTTTTGCACTCCTTGACTATTCAGCAAAACTTAGTGCAAACTATTCTGTACAATCCAGAGAGTCTCAACCAAACTACAGTTTTACTTTAAGTCTTGAAAAGAAGGATGAGAAGTATATTCTTTCGTACAACACCGATAACACTAAGAAATATGTCTTCGAGACACAATTAAAAACGCTTGACCCGAACATATCGTTGAAACTAAGATACAATCCTGAAGAAAATAAAATAGAAAGCGGGAACGTCGTTCTGGATAAATCGTTGCACTGCTGGCGGTTAAGCTTTGGCATTGACTTCTCCTATAAGAGCACAAGTTCTGTCTTTGATTATGTAGACAAAGTAACGTTCAAGTTCTACCTTACCGATATACCTGACATTTTCTTCTTTTTGAATCCTAAGGAAGGGCAGTTCCAATTTAGCGGGAAGTGATGTGGTATGATGTTTTCCGACTTATCGAGCCAAAAGGGTAAAAATGAACACGGTGGAATGTTTGAGAGGTTTGAGGGTATTGTAAGAAAATACGCTCCCACGGAAGTTTCATTTTTACTTGCTGTTTCAGGCGGTGTGGACTCCATAGTTATGCTTGATTTGTTTATTCGGTTAAAAGCTAAGAGACAGCTGAAAATTGGTGTAGCAACCTTCAACCATAAACTTAGAAAAGAAGCAGATGAAGAAGTTGAATTCGTAAAAAAGTTCTGTGAAGACCATTCCATACCATTCTATACAGCTTGTGCAGATGTAAAAGCTTATGCTTACATTAATAAACTATCCTTAGAAGAAGCAGCAAGGATTTTGAGATACGAATTTCTCCATTCGGTTAAGAACTCTTACGGATACAATTTAATAGCCACAGCACATAATCTGAACGACTTGCTTGAAACAATTATTCTACGTCTTGCAAAGGGAACTGGACCATTTGGCATGGTTGGGCTCAAACCGCTGAGTGGAGAACACCTACGCCCACTTCTCTTTTTTACTCGTGAGGAGATAGAGAGTTACGCGATAGCAAGAAATCTTACTTTCTTTACAGACGCTTCGAATTTTGATGAAAGATACGAGAGAAACTATATAAGGCACCGGATTGTTCCGCTTCTGAGAAAGTTGAACCCATCAATAGAAAGAGCCGCAGAATCCTTAGCGCAAAGCACGTGGAAACTGGATGAATACATTGAGAGCGTAGTAGAAAAGACAGAAAGGTTTCGTACGAACGATCGATTGTTTTTTAAGTTAAGCGAAGATAGATACATTCAGATAGAACAGGTCAGGCGTTTTGCGATGGAGTTTTTCGGTAAACCGCTCGACAGGGAAAAGATAGAAAGATTCGAAAATGCGAAATCAAAATCATTTAAAGTTTCATTCTGGAGAAATTTGGGAATGGAGGTTTCTCACGGATGGGTCATGATGGGTGATATTATTTCGCATGAACGGTTTGAATATACTTTAACAATAGAAAGACATGGTAATGAAACTATATTTTGTCCAAATGAAAAGAGATATTATATCAATGGGTACTTTATAGAATTTATAAACCGTGATATAATGTTACCGTACGGTGTTGACAAAATTGTTCTAATAGTGAGGAATTGGATGGAAGGTGATAGAACGCTGGAAGGGAAGAAGGTAAAGGAAGTGTTCAACGAAAGAAAAGTGCCGACGTTTCTGCGGAGAATGATACCTTTAATTGAGTACAACGACAAAATTGTTTTTATACCGCATATTTACAAATCAAGATTTCTCGATAGTTTAAATATTCAGGTTGTAGTGAAAGGAGGTTTTGGTATTGAATCGTAGCATTGGCTCTATAATCTTTCTGATACTAATAGCTCTCTCGCTGTTTTGGATATACGAAGGATTTGTCAACTCGAAGAGTGCTATTGAAGTCAATATGAGTTATAGTGATTTCGTGAAGCGAATGGGTGATGGAGAAACCGATATCGCGAAAGTTACTATCAAAGACGATGGTAATTTAAGAGTGGAAACGAAAAATGGAAGGCTGTATTCCGTATATGCTCCATGGTTTAGGTATGACATAGAGAAAATTAACAAACTTGTGGAGTACGGAGTAGTGGTAGATGGTGAGAAAAGCGTAGATAGTAGTATTTGGATTAACGTTATTGGAAACGCCGCATTTATTATTCTCACAATCATTTTGTTTGCATTCATCATACGTGGACTTGGTAGAGGAAATAATCAGGCATTTACATTCACCAAGAGCAGAGCCGAGAAGGTAGGTCCTAACAAAATCAAGGTAACATTCAAAGATGTTGCTGGTGTTGATGAAGCAGTTGAGGAACTGAAAGAAACCGTTGATTTCTTGAAAAATCCAGGGAAGTTCTCTAAGATAGGTGCTCGCATGCCAAAGGGTATACTCCTTGTTGGACCTCCGGGAACTGGTAAGACGCTACTTGCTCGTGCCGTTGCCGGTGAAGCAAATGTTCCGTTCTTTCATATAAGCGGTTCAGACTTTGTTGAACTCTTTGTCGGTGTTGGTGCAGCAAGGGTTAGAGATCTATTTGAGCAGGCCAAGTCAAGCGCACCATGCATTGTATTTATAGACGAAATTGATGCGGTTGGAAGGCACAGAGGAGCAGGTCTTGGTGGCGGTCACGATGAAAGAGAGCAGACACTGAACCAATTGCTCGTTGAGATGGATGGATTCGACATCAATCAAGGTATTGTGGTTATGGCTGCAACGAACCGTCCAGATATCTTAGACCCGGCATTACTTAGACCTGGAAGGTTTGACAAAAAAGTGGTTGTAGATCCACCTGATGTGAAAGGTCGGGAGGCAATCCTAAAGATACATTTGAGGAATAAACCTATAGAAAAAGACGTTGATGTTGGCATCCTTGCTAAGAGAACGATAGGATTCGTTGGTGCGGACCTCGAGAATCTAGTCAACGAAGCTGCGCTGCTGGCAGCTCGCGCAGGAAGAAACGTTATAAATATGGAAGATTTTGAAGAGGCAATAGACAGAGTTATCGCAGGACCTGCGAGAAAGTCACGAATCATTTCAGAAAAGCAGAAGAAGATAGTCGCGTACCATGAAGTAGGCCATGCGATAATAGGTTCTTCATTACCTAATGCTGATCCCGTTCACAGGATATCGATTACTCCAAGGGGTTATGCAGCTCTCGGATACACACTACACCTACCAGCCGAAGATAAATATCTGGTGAGTAAGAATGAATTGCTAGACAATATCACAACATTACTCGGTGGTAGAGCAGCAGAAGAGATTGTATTTGGCGATTTCACAAGCGGTGCTGCCAATGATATCGAAAGGGCTACTGAAATAGCCAGAAAGATGGTTTGTGAATATGGTATGAGTGAAAGCTTCGGACCTCTCGCATGGGGAAAGACTGAACAAGAAGTTTTCCTTGGAAAAGAATTAACGAGAATAAGGAATTACAGCGAAGATGTAGCGAAACTAATTGACCATGAGATTCAAAAGATAGTCATGACGTGCTATAACAGGGCAAAAGAAATACTTGAAAATAACAGGGAAAAGATGGAGAAAATAGTCAACATACTCCTTGAAAGAGAAGTAATGAGTGGAGAAGAACTGAGGGCTTTGCTTAACGGTGGAACAGAATCCCTTGAAACTGTTTAAACTGTCTAAGGACTGCTCTCTATTAATGTTCTTAAAGATAGTGTTAACTTGTAGTGATGAAAGAGTGTAAGTGTGAAAGAATGAGATTGATATTACCATTGTGCGTTTTCCAAAAATTCTTGACTACCCAAAAACCTTAGACCTACCACAAGAAGGGCATTTGGGATAAGGGAAAGAGAAGTTTTTGTGTTTGTGAGAATGGGAAAGTTTGAAGGAATGATGGCAGAGTTTGCAAAGGAATTGTTGGTTACCGTATTTGTCATGACCGTTTTTGTAAAAGCTGGTGGAATAACGTTTTGGCAAGAGAGCATTGAGTTATCCCTATCGGGATACCTCCTTTGTCAAGAGTAGGTTGGGGGGTGTCCCATCTTTATAAGAATAATGCGGTTTTTGGAAAGTTTCAATACTTTTAGTTAACATTATC